>JALDXL010000368.1:0-2502 GCA_032155045.1 Nitrososphaerales archaeon | reverse complement strand
ATGAAGAATATTTCTAATTATTTTGTTATATTTTTATTACTACATTTTGAAAAATCAACTAGTACAACTTTATCTTCAAAGAATCTTTATTCATCATTCATATTTCATATATATAATTATGTTTATTACTATTAACTAGTGAATAACTGGTCAAGTATTAATACTGCTACTAGAAGAAAAACTATTATTTCATTATTTTTATCTGTTATACTGCTCACAGGAACAATTGCTCTATCATTCTCATCTTCATCTTTTATTAAAGTAGATGCACAAGCCGACCTAAATCTACAAATAACTCAACTTACAACAGATGAACTAAATTTTCCAACTGGGATAGATTTTCTAGCTGAAGATGATATTTTAGTAATTGAAAAAAATACCGGACAAGTTAAAAGGATACTTGATGGTAAAGTCTTAAATGAGCCTGTTTTAGATGTGAATGTTGCTTCAGAAAGCGAGCGTGGCTTATTAGGTATAGCTATTCTGAATACAAAAGAAGGGCTTACAAATTCAGATATTACTACCAATAAAAAATTCCAAGAAGTGAATAATTTGAATAATGAAGGAGAAGTAAAAGTATTTTTATTTTATACAGAAACAAAGGATATTGATAATGGTAATATCTTGGGAAATCGATTATACAAGTATGATTTTATTGATGGAAAATTAGTTAATCCAAAATTGCTATTAGATTTACCTTTTTTACCAGGTCCTGCACATAATGGAGGAGTTTTAGAATTAGGGCCAGATAATAATTTGTATCTTGTAGTAGGTGATTTGTACCTTTTACGAGAACATATCAATCATCCAGACTATCCGGCGTACGTGACTCTAACCCAAAATGTTGAAGCTAGTAAACTACCTGATGGGCGTGGGGGAGTATTGCGCTTAACAGTTGATGGTGATCCAGTGTTAGACGAGAAAGGGCATGGAATAGTAGGAGATACATTTCCTTTGAATCTATATTATGGATATGGAATAAGAAATAGTTTTGGAATTGCTTTTGACCCAGTAACTGGTATTTTGTGGGAGACAGAAAATGGAATTTTTTATGGAGATGAAATTAATATAATTTTACCAGGATTCAATGGCGGTTGGCGACAGGTTTGGGGATTATCTACAGAATTTGAAAATTTCAACAATAAAGAATTTGATAGAAGCAAATTAATTAGTTTAAATGGAAAAGGAACATATTATGACCCTGTATTTACATGGGCAGACACTGTAGCTCCAACAGCAATCACTTTTATAGATTCCAAAATTTTTGGTGAAGAATATGAAAATGATCTCTTGGTAGGTTCAGCAAATCAAGGAGGAAGAATATTTCATTTTAATTTAAATGAAACGAGAACAGGATTAGATCTGGCATCATCATCAGGAGAATTGGTAGATAGAATGGCAGATGTCGATAAAGAGTTAACACCAGTTACTGCAGGAAGGAATTTGGGGATGATTACTGATATAGAAATAAATCCTTATGACGGCAAAATTTATGTGGTAAGTGGACTAGATGTATCGGGAGATGACGAAAGCTGGAAAAATGTTTCAAAAGGTCAGTCAAAAAAGGGTACAATTTATCAAGCATATCC
Source organism: Nitrososphaerales archaeon (assembly GCA_032155045.1). GTDB lineage: Archaea > Thermoproteota > Nitrososphaeria > Nitrososphaerales > Nitrososphaeraceae > TH1177. Next base: position 913 of record JALDXL010000368.1, on the reverse strand, counting down.
TAAGCCACATCAACAGAAACAGCAACATCAACAAAACTCAATAACTGAATTATTGCCTCAACAACGTACACCACAACAACAAATTCCATCAAGCATTGTTCAAGAACAAATGCATCAACAACAAATAGTAAAACTAAAACAACTACTAAAAGCAGGACGATAAATTTTGTATATTTTTCCTTTATTTTATAAATTAATTATTTTAAATTAAGTTTCCAACAATAAAAGCTAAATACTATATAGTATACATACAATAGTAGACTCTTATTTTAGAACCGCTATTGGTGTTACTCCCTCCTTGATAGGGTCTATTTTTAATTTAATACATTGGATGATAAAATGGTCTTAAACAATTGTTACGAGACAAAAGTCGAGATATAATCATTGTGAATAAAATAGTGTATCAATCAATTAGAACAATTTATTTATTAAAATTATCCTATGAATGACAAGATTATCCAATTTATTAATAATAATTCACATATCCTATCATAAATGATAAATAAGAAATTGTACTAAAAAGATTCATACGGATGATTGTTTGTGAATTTTGTGGTGACGAGGATAATGGCGAGTTCCTACATGAAAATGGTTGTGATTGGTGTCAAATATGTTATAGATTATATCAAGAAAATCGATTAAAAGATAGATTCAAAGAGGTCTAACCACAAAATGAAGAGGAAGGAAAAAATAAAATGATTTGTGCATATTGTGAAAAACGAATATTGTATTGGCAAAAGAGATATTCAGTTTACAAAGATGGTTTTGAATTACCTGGACCACGTTTTCATATTGAATGTTATGAGAAATATAAAAAAGAAGAGGAGGAAAAAAATAAAGATAGGAAATGAGCTCTTTTTCTAATAATATTTCTAATAAGTTATTAAATAAAGAAATATAAAACAAAAACCTA
>JALDXL010000367.1:0-2503 GCA_032155045.1 Nitrososphaerales archaeon | reverse complement strand
AAGTGGATGTTCTGTTTCTTTCAAATCTAATTTGCATGTTAGATTAGAAATAGAATATTCACAACTATAGATTTATCGTTAACTTAACAGAGCCTTCGGCAGTATTTAAAATTAATATAATTAAATATTTTTATTAATGATGTTAACTAATGGTTAAAGTGATTCTAAATAAATTCTAAACGCGAATAAAAATATAAAAAGGTATGTCATTTAGACTAGACTCTTCAATATTTATGCTAATAAATACCTTAATAGTTTTACCTGGAGGAAGTAAAACACTAGTTTTTGCTGACTCAAAATGAAGATAACAAATAACTGATGGTAGTAATAATAATATGAGTTGGAGTTACAATAAATCATCAACTGGATATCAACAAGTTCCTCCAGTTAAAACTAATAGTATTGGAACCGCTTCTTTTGATCAACTTGATAATAACAAAACTTTTACATTATCAAATAACTGTTTTAGATGATCCAAATATACCAGGAATTCATATTCATCATGGTAAAACTGGAGAAAATGAGTATGTTATTGTAAATTTATACAAGTCAAAATTTTTTTTCAAAATGTAAATGTAAATGAAACGAAATTATCACAGATTAAATCTAGTTCAGTAACAATTAAAGGAGATACACAAAGTTCATTAAAAGTTAGTGAATTAATAAACCCGATCTTAGAGGCCTATTCTCATATAGAGATATATCTGATCTAATAAATTTAATTTAGGCTAAAGACACATATGTAAATATTCATTCCGAGTTCTCTCAGGTTGGAGATATAAGAGATCAGATAATGAGATCTTAACTTTAAAAATCTTTATTACCTTTTTAGATATGATATTCATTAGAGAATTATATTATGAAAGTTAAGAACATGGATTTGAACTATGCTTTTAAAAATAGGTTCGATAAAAAAGATATGCTATGTCTTGTAATAACATTTCTATCTATATCGATAATATCTATATTTTCATTTTTTTGTCTTTTTCAAATTAATATAGCTTATTCTACTGATAACAATCACATAGAATTTCAAAAAATTATTGGTGTAAACATGAAAGGGATGTATACGAGTTTAAACTATGAAAGATTTCCTAATATACCCATTCCAAGTAATTACTATGACCAAAGTTTCAAACTTATTAAAAATATAGGAATGAACCATATAAGATATGTATTCTATTGGGAAGCATATGAAAATAATCCTTCATTGTTTTTGAAAGAATTGGAAAGTGTAGCTACTCTTGCAGACAAATATGGATTAAAAGTAATATATGATAACCATCAATATCATACATCTAGTTGGCTTGATGAAAAAAGAGGAACCGGATTCCCTTCTTTCTTATTTGATAAAAATCTTTATCCTTTTGATTCAGGTATAACAACTTCTAGTAATTCTACTAAATTGTGGTGGACAAATTGGTGGGATAGAAATCTAACCGATCAGAATAACAATAACAATAACAATAACGATACCAACCGAATAGATGGATGGACTCTTCAAGCTAACTTTTTAAAAAAGATTGTAAAATTGCTTGATAATCATAACAGTACAATTGGATACGAGATCCTTAACGAACCTCAAATTTTTTCACAAAAGCAATGGTCAAAAATTGGAGAATACTATGAATATATTACAAATGAACTCCGAAACCAGACAAACAAAACTGTTGTTATAGATATGACCATTCCAATTACATTCAAGGATTCGGCTATTAATCTAACTTCTGAAAATATGGCAAAAATCATACCGAAAGATAAAAACTCTATCTTTAAAATTTCTTTATATGGAATTCCTAAGGATGATAATTATCAATATAAGAAATTGGAACTTCTCTTAAATGTTTCAAAAATAGCAAAGATTCCATTATACATTGGAGAATGGAATAATGTAAACAGAGAACAAAAACCGATAACAGCAAATGCTCCTATGGGAGATGATACCAGTAAAATCAATACTACAACAAGCGATCTCACCCAAGAACAATCAGATTTATTGATAAATAAATTCGACTCATTAAAAGTATATGGTTGGGCATTTTGGAATTGGAATTATGTTTATACACCACCAGAAAATTTTAATTTAATTAATGTAACAAAAAACGGAGATATATCACTTACTAAATATTTTGATATTTTGAAAAATTCGCTTACTAAATCTTGATTCACCACTATGAATTGATGTAACTTTTAGTTAACTTTTCATTGTGAAGAATGCTTTAACCTATTTCTAAATACAGGTCAGCTTGAAGTTCTAAATGAACAATTTCAACTAGCTCTATTTATTGAAGATCTATAAATTTAGATAAATATATAAAAAGATTTGTATAGTACCTTTCAAGGGACATCAAGGAGTTATTTATTCACTGTTACAGTAATAGTTGGTTCCTTGGCGGGATTGAATGTAGAACAGCAGCAAAACTTGAATATTAGTTAAGAATAGTTCTTGGGAAATAGTAATTGTCTAACTCGCTAACATTATATATTTTTTGGAAAAACTCTT
>JALDXL010000366.1:0-2512 GCA_032155045.1 Nitrososphaerales archaeon | reverse complement strand
GCAATTTAACTTTTTCTGTTCCTGCTTAGAATAACTTTTAAAACTAAATTTCTTTTTTATTAACATTAATCTTACAATCTTCAAGATAAGGAATAAGTATTGAAGACTATAAGACATTTCTAGGTCACTCGGCAAACTTATTTACGTGGAAATCATTTTCATTAGGCTAGATATAATACTCCACAATAGTGCTAGTTCATATTATTAACAATGGTAAAGGTAATAATTTGTTAAACAGATACTAATAAAGGAGATTTAATTATTATTATTATTATGAAATTAATATCTATATCCATTCCGAATAATTCATATTAATTGGGATATATTTTTTAATTTTGAATTCTAGCGACTAGGTTAACTTGAAGGATCAAAATAGTTGGACCTGTTTGAACTTTTTAAGAATCAAAAATGGAGTTATGTATCTGTATGGAATTGGATTCAAAGATTTGATTCTTAAATCTACAAAAGGAAGAGTTTCAGTATTCATTATAGATAAAATTATAATACAAATTGGTAGTCAACATTTCTGGTTATGGGTGGTCTGTATTGAACCTGTCAATAGGTCTATACTGGGAATACACACATCTGAGGAAAGAAATAGGTTTGTAGCAGAGAACTTTATTAGATCTGGTTGAGAAATATGGAAAACGTGTGGTGTAAGATTATTTTAGTTATATAAAATATCACATATGACACTATAAAGTCTGATGATGCTGATGTTAAGATATGTTGAAATCTGATTTTTTGTCTTTAATAAAATATTTTACCTTTTTAATCGATAATACTTTGATTTGTTAGATCAAAGTAATGATAATAATTTGGAATTTTGTGATGAATTTCCTATTTGAATAAAATTAGTCGCCTTATCTGAATAACGTTATTTTTCCTTCTTTCAAATTGGTAACAACAAATAGAAGTAATAACTCTTGATGTGATCCAGTAATAGTAATTAGATAATGTTATAAGTAAACGTAATTTGATGAATAAAAGGTATCTAATAAATAAAATTAAATACCTCTTTTTCATAACAGATCGTATGAGATTTCTTGGTGGAATGGTAGCAGGATCGTTAGTCGCAAAACGTGCAGCTAGACGACAATTTGAAGCGATGCAAACTGCACAGTTACAACAGGAACAAATAAATCAAGCACAAGCACAAGCCGCACATGCACAACAAATGGCACAAGCTGCACAGGCACAACAAACATCTAGTCCTTCTAAAAAGGACCCTATCAAAGAAATTGAAAGGCTAGCTAATCTAAAGCAACAGGGTATATTATCTGAAGAAGAATTTCAGCAGCTCAAAGTAAAATTACTTAGTAGCATATAAGATATAGCTATTTTTTAAATCTACTCACACCAGCTTTTGAACCTTGGATATGTAAGTTTAGAAAATACTAATTATATTATAATATATATAATAGATAATCTCGAAATATGATCTAGTTACTTTTATTGCAGTGCATTATACTATAAGCTTAATTGTTCTAGAAGGCTATTAAAAAACTGTATTGAATATGATGTAAGTCAAGATGGCTTTGAATTTTTCAGGAGCAATTCAAAGTTCAGATAAGTATATGAATAATGGTCAATCAATCATATACAGATTTGTCGTTGTTTTACTGAATATGTGATATCTGTATAAATATTAGTTTCAGCGCTTCAAGCTCATTCTTTCTAATAAATTAAATAAAGTTTTGTATGTAATTCTATTTTTTATTATATTTTCTACTAGTGAAACACGAAATTGTTAATAAATGAATTTATTAAGTTGTACAGGAATACTAGAACTATATAATCGATTCGCCTTTTTCCTTTGTTACTATATCTACAGCTATTGGAATATCACAAACAAATATCTTACCACACACCCTAGTAGCCGATAGTTTTTCTACGATAATTGATATTAGGGTTTCGACCTGTTCATCTTTTATTACAACTTCGACTTTTGTTTTGGGAATAAATATTGAAGTATTTCTTCCTCTACCATCAATTCTATAATGAGTTACACCTCCGACCTTTGATTGATTTAGTATCTTATCTACAACGCCAAATGCGTTATCTGGAATAATTAATTCTAATTTTTTCATAGCAAATGTTATTAGAAACATGTATAAGACTATTTTTTTAAATAATAAATTAACCTTAAAATACAAGCATAAATTTAAAATTCGAGAATAGAATGCCAAATCATATTATCACAATAATATTAGTTGAGATACACAAAAATATTTCTAATTTTTTTAGATACGTCACTAATAGTTTTTAACATAACTTTTCCCTTTCACTAAAACTCCTTTTTGCATATTGGTTATACTCTCCAAGTTAATTTCATTGTGTTCTAGGTTGGAATATCTTTCCAATTATAGATAGAAACAAAATGTTTTCAAACAGGTATATAATCGTATGAATAAATATGTTTTCAATATACATTAGTCCATGTCACATACAAAAAACGGTTCTGTTAAGTTAACGATAAATCTATAGCTGTGAATGTCTCTATTCTCATGTT
>JALDXL010000365.1:0-2521 GCA_032155045.1 Nitrososphaerales archaeon | reverse complement strand
GAAAGAGCTCAAAAATTTGAGCCCAATGTTATCAATCAATTTACTGATAAATACATGTGTATTGACCCAGCATTTAGCTCTTCAAAGTTTGCTATTCTGGTAGCTGAATGGTTGCGAAATGAGAGAATGATCAATGTAGTCTATGCAGAAGAGCTAGAAAAACCAGACTATGAAACTGTATTGAATCACATATTTCGTTTGACAAAACAATTGGGTAATATCAAAAATATAGGAGTAGACGGATCTAACCCTGAGCTCATCGTTTCATTAAAAAAGAAACTAGGTGAACAATCAGATTCTAAATATATCCAGGATAAAGTACAATTTTGTAAGAAATACAATCTTAATTTGGCACAACATATGATAGTATGTCCAATTGAATTTAATACTGAGAACATTAATTTTATGAGCTCACATTCAAAGAGATTATTTGATGATAGTAGGGGATTAATATCTATCAATCAAAGATTTGATAAGTTAATAACAGGTTTACGTGGTGCAGTCTTTAACGAATATAAATTAGACAAGGAAGAATCGATCCATAATGATCTTATAGACACATTCTTAATGTTATGTAGTTTCTTTAAGTTCAAAAACTACAGTGATTATTAATTCGATTAGTCCCGTAACTAAAAACTTTTTTAGATAAGGCTATCATATCCAACCATGATGATTAGAAGACTTGTAGAAAGTCGTGATATATTAATGAGAACCTTACTAATATCTGGATTGATTATTGGTGTGGTGACACCAATAGTTTTTCATCCATTTGAAGCAGGAGCTAGCAACATGAAAGAAATGGGAAAGCAGCAAGGAATGGAGGATTGTAAGTTGGATAAACCATTTGATGATGATCAACATCCTGATATCAAATGGCGAGAAGGATATGACGAAGGCTGGATGGAAGGAGGTTGCAAACTTCCATAAAATGGATGTTAGCCAATAATCGGCTGACATGCGTCCTAGAACAATAACCAGAAAATAATTCTGGTTCAAATTTAAATTCTATTAAAATTAAATTGTATTATGTTTGATAATGATAATAATAATTTTAATGCAATAACATTCGGTACGAATAATTCTAAATCTAGAAAACAAAAAATCTACTGTGTTATTTGTTTCCCTAAATTACAGTTGGAACTTGTAAATGCTGAAGAATTCAGATATAAATGCCCACGTTGTAAAAATTTCTATCAGATCTTAGATAATAATGAAGGTGACATGATACCAGAAATTGATGAGTTAGTATCTTCTCACGATGAAAATGAAGGTCCAGCACTAGTCACTGCAGATTATACTATAAAACCAGAGCAAGTATTAAATGTAAAAAAATCTGATATTAAAATACCTAAATACATGCAAAACACAGATACAACTACAGTAATTGACTATCAGGAAAGTTGAAAACAATGTTCTAGTAGATAACCCACCCTTGTCCCAAAATTTGGACAACGTAAAACCAAATAACACAAAAAAGAAACGAGATTACAAGAAAGAAAACAAGAATAGAAAAAAGAAAACAATCCCTGAAACAAACAAAAAGAACAAGTCAAATACAACAAGAAAAAGATTATTTACTACAAATGAATATACATTATATTATAATTGGTTTGTAATTCTTTAATCCATGATAAAAATTGTGAAAGTTATAAAAATAATGCACTAAAAGGGGCTAGTGCAGAACCTAGACAATTAATGTTTCACCAGAATGAAGTACAAATATTAGAAAATGTTTTAGAAATTTGTAAACTATACATAACAAAGAATTCTTCATTATTTCCAAATCCAAATGACATATTGAAAGAAGTTAATGAAAGTTTGAAAATATTAAGACCAAATAGTAATAGTTTGAAGGGAGCTAGTGCAAGTAATACAATTTGTCCTAAACAGGCATTAAGAAATATCAAGAATTTATTTGGATTAAATTAACGAAATTAACCTAGTAATATTTTTCTTATCTGGTTAGAAATAATTATTTAGTATTATTTTTAAATCAATTCTTGTTATAATTATTAATTAATTTGACTAAAACTAGTACTAGTAATGAAAATATAAACAAGGCTGTAAATCTATTTTCACGTTGGGAGATTGAAGAAAAGGAATGGAATACAGAAGTTCCAATGCAAGATATAAAAGTTCATAATATAGAATCAAACAGAAGCAAAACTATTCAAGTTTCAGGATTTCCAAAACTTAAACCCATTTCACAAATTTCATGGGAAAAATTCTATAGCTCAATAGTCGAACCTACAACGGGTGAATTCTATCCAGAGAAAAATATCAGGGGACAACCAATTGAACCTTCAGACGGTGGTCCAAGGGCAAGGGTTATAATTTCACAAATTATACGTTTGAAAAGTGTAACAGGTGAAGAGTATCTTTATTCTATTGGAAATATTTATGGTTTCAATTCTCTTGGGGTTTTAGTGTCTTATCCATAATATAAAAAAGAAGTTTATACAAAAACATATTTCAAAAAAAATAGATTCTTTGATTCTAAATCTGAACATATGGTTGAAAA
>JALDXL010000364.1:0-2534 GCA_032155045.1 Nitrososphaerales archaeon | reverse complement strand
TGATAGCTATCGTATTTTTCAAAGCAGAATAATTGAACAATATGATAAATTAGCCACTAAGGAAAATTTTATAGTAATTGACGGCACAAAAAATATTGAACAACAACAAAAATTAGTACGGGATAAATTCGATGAAATAGTGATGAAAGCTAAATCAAATGATGAGGAGGGATAAAAAATATGACAGATACAACTTTGTCTTATAAAATTAATTATTATGGACATGGAATTCCTTATTTGCAGAATATTGAACGAAAAGGTACGCTCATTATAATAGAAGGACCTGATTCGTCTGGTCGTAGTACCCAGATATCATTATTAAATGCTCATCTTGAAGCAAGCGGTCACGCTGTTTTGAATACAGGGCTAAAAAGATCTGAACTAATAAGCGAAGGGATATTACATGCCAAAGAAAGTCACTTGTTACGAAAGCGAACCATGAGCTTATTTTATGCAGCAGATTTTGCAGATCAGTTAGAAAATAAAATTATTCCTTCTTTGAGAGCGGGTTACATAGTACTAGCTGATCGATATATTTATACACTTATGGCTAGAGACGCAGTCAGAAAAATAAATCGCAAATGGTCACATAATCTATACGGTTTTGCAATTAAACCTAACCTTGTTTTTTATTTAGATGTTGAACCTAAAGAGCTTTTAAGAAGAAGGTTTGCGAAAAATATGACACTCGACTATTATGAATCAGGAGAGGATTTAGGGATTTCTGATGATATTTTAGAATCATTCTTGTTTTACCAACAGAAAATTAAACAGGAATTCATTAGAATGCAAAAAATATATGGAATTATTCCGATAAATGGTAACCGATCAATTGAGAACATTAATGAAGATTTAAAGAACAAAATAGATCATTTTTTAGCCAACGAATAAAATAATATTCAATTAAATTTTAAGGTTAATCATTCAAGTTAGTAGTCTTAAATATTTTTTCACTATCTTGTTTTTTTAGTTATGGTTTCAATAGACTTTGGTAATAATGAAACGACGACCTATCTGCTTATCCTCTTAAATGGAGGTCTTGGAAATATGACTTTCACTGGATGTCTAATTGCTGGTTGGATCATCACAATTTCTCCTTTTCCCATTTGAGCGATATTTCCTTTAGTAATATTGTCTAACATTGAATATGAATTTGTTGACAATTCAGACAATCCTAATTTTGCTATCATGTGTATCCCCGTGTTCTCATTTAATATAGGATCTACCGCGCTCTTGAATTGCTGAGCAGACAAAAGAATGGTATTTCTAGATTTCCCTGCTATTATCGTTTTAATGATTTGTTCTGCTACAGATGATCTATGTCCTAAGGTCGAAATTTGTGGAAGAAATCGATTGATTTCATCGATGAATATTAAAATGTATCTAGGTTTTTTCATATTTGATTTTGTATTTTTATCTCCTTCACTTTCTGATTCATTAAGAGAGTGCTCAAAACTATAACGCGATGAATAAAGTTCGTCTATGTTTTTCATAACATCCCCTATAACTAATGATTGTTCTTCCAGGGTAGGAATCATTGCGATATCAATAACGAATACGTCATCAGCTTTTATTTTTTTTATTTCGTTTCCGATATAAATACTGGTTTTTCTTTTGTCAGTAAATAGCGGAGATCTTTTAAATTTCTGTATATATCCTAGAAAATGAAGATACATTGATTTGTGACCTACTATCTCTGGAGGATAATCAGAGTACTTCAATAAATCTGACCAACTGTTTACAACATTACGAGAACTATCATGTAGAGGCCATGATTCATAGATATAATTAATTATTGCATAAAGATTGTATCGGGGATCATAGCTTTCAGACGAAAGTAAAAGATCAAGTCTATCATAAATATCTTTTAGTTCATATGAATATGTTCGAAAATTAGGTGGAATGTGAAGTGATATAGGTTTTCCATCTTTACCTCTTGGAAGAAAGTATGTCACATTATTAAAAGGATCTGGTGTTATTTTCAAGACTTTGTACAATTCATTGTCTTTTTCTGTAATTCTTCCTCTTTCTCTTTCATGAATATATAATAGGTCATCCTCTCGTGTATTAAAAATTATTATTGCTACTTCGTGATTCTTTATTAGTTTTTGATACATAGAATGTAACAAAAACATAACATAAGAAGTTTTTAAATTTCCAGAAATTCCTGTAGCATTTATGTGAGCAGTATCTGGTCCTGCTAAGTAGGACATAGCAATGGGCAGGGCAAACTTTTGGCCATTCGACATTTGTATTACACCCGCCATTACCGGATCTTCCATTTTTGGAATTCCTAAGGCAGTGAATATTTCGATTTCATTAGCAAATCTTACTTCTTTATCTATATTGACAGGCATTCTAATATTTTCTTTAAAGTTCTTATTGGAATTATGTGATAAATTTTGGATTTGAGCATTTGTCATAACAGCTACTCTTGCAATTCTTATTCCTTGATCTATCTTATTTTTTGAATTATCGACTTGAACTAAATTCTGTTTTGGAATTGTTATTTCAGAATTTCTTATGGTTCTTAA
>JALDXL010000363.1:0-2539 GCA_032155045.1 Nitrososphaerales archaeon | reverse complement strand
ACCATCAGAAAAAGACTTGGAAGATCATCATTATACAAACATGATTCAAAATATGATGAATAAATTAGAAAAATATAATGTAGAAGAAAATGATATAGCAGAAAGAAAACAAGATTTGATGAAAGAATAATAATACAAGATCTCATTAAAATTAATGAACAAGAAAAAAATAATTGACAAAAATTTTATTCTTCACCTGCAAACAATATTCTTATAAGATTCATTAAACAACTTCTGTCCCCATTTAGGACACAGTCTATAGTTACTATTCCTATTCAAGTCCAAATAAGAGAGTATCCAAATTATCTAAGAGAGGATATAAAATGATTAGTTTTACTAGCCATAAATGATTATAAAAAAAGAACTTTCCAATTTTTTTTGGATCTTTCTTTTCTGGCTATGATTTTAATTCTTTTAACTCTACAGATCAAATTTTTGGATTTTCTTTTTCTATGCCAAGATTGAATATATGACCAAAGGAATGCAATTAGTAATTATTACTACAATAGGAATTACAATAACGTCTAAAATATCAATAATTTCATTCATATTCATGTGAGTAATAATTACACGATAATTATTACATTATAAGTAATATTTTCAGAAGTTATATTCTACATTTCTGAACTACAAAATCGTATCAAAATCAGTTCACACACCTCCGCAATCGTATCAAGAACAGCACTAAGTCTACCTAGTGAATTGTTATGCTAATTCAAGTCATAGTTTTCTAAATTATCCATATTACCTCGGAGAAAAGGTATTTTCACCTTGCATAACATTCGCCAGATAATCTGTTATAACTGATTTTATAATAATTTTTTTATTTAGATTTACAGTTTAATGCAATATATCCTCTATTGATATTTTGGAATAAAGATGAAGATATATGTTATAATTGTAGATAATATTATTATTTTTATATAAATAACCTATTGATAAGAATGATTATTTCAGAATATATTCTCTCACCTTGTTGATTACCTAGGAACGTAATCCTCTTCCTATTTCTTGACGTTTTTTTATGTTTGAAAATGTGTGATGCACTGTGCATATATTAAATATATTTGAGTTATCCCAACCCTCTCTCAATGCAGAATGGGAAAAGATGAGTTCAACAGGCTCATTAAATGAAAATAGGTTTTCTTTATCTTATCTGGATTAGATGGTATTGTAATAGGTTTTTCATTGGCTTTACAATACCTACTGTTGAATCTAATATTTCAGAACTAATTCTTAAACTCTAAGTAACTCATCTTTATCATCAACGACATCTGATGCTGTGATGACAACATCTTCCTTTTTATCAAATATTATTAGTGCCTGACTGGTTACTTTTTTATCCTCTGGGATATAAACAATAGAATATTTTATGTCAATAAGGTCTTCTCTAGTAATATTATTATCTTTTATTGCGTCATTGATTCTTTGAGATAGACTTTCTGACCTATCTGCAGCATCCCAAACTTCAATTACCCTTAATGTCATTTTTCTTTAGTATATCTCTATAAAGTTCCACCTTATTAGTAATCCGATTTTATTTTTGATTTTGAATGCTCATTTCTTGTTATTGTCTTTGTCCTTTTCCTTGTTATAGGTATAATCATCATCATCATCAATATCATCATCGTTTAGAGTTTCTTTGCTGATGTTACTATTAGAATTAGTAGAAGAACTATTTCTTGTTATTCCGTTTTCACATCTCTTGTTTAATTACAATCATTTTGCCATTTGTATTAACATCAATCTTTTCTCCGATTTTTAATTAGTAAGCATTAACCGTGTCAGAAGGGATTGTAACTATAACGAGAGGTATTATCCCCTCCCCTGTCTTTTCTTACTACTACATCTCCAAAAACCAAGACTTTATCCTCAATCATTAACAAGTATTGATTCAAACTTATCATCTTAATTTCCAAACGTTATTTAACTCTGAAAGACAAAAAATATTATGAAAAGTAAACCAAAAATTTTTAATCCTGCTGACCCTGTCGAAGTTAAATTTATTGCTACCATCTATAATCTACTTACAAAAGGTTTTGAGATGTCATCTATTTATAGATGCGGGAACTGTGATTATATACTTCATGCTTCAAATATTAATAGACCTAAAGTTTGCGGTAATTGTGGAACAGAAATTGATTGGATTGGAAATTATACAATGATTATAAAAGAATGTCCACAATGTCATGTTCAATATGACAATTTGAAAAATTTTTGCCTTAATTGTGTTCCTCCAAGTAAATTACAACAATTGGAAATAGATATACCCAAAAAATAATACTTTTCCTAAATTATTTGTTAACAATCATAAAGTTATGTAAGCATTGTAAATAATATTGTGACCATTATACTCTTTGCATTTATTTAACTATATTTAGATCAAAAAGAAAAATAACAGTTTGAGATTAAGAACATTATTTTTTAGGAATTTGTTAGAATGAGAACTCATACATACCACATATAGGTTACTGTCAGTACATTCCTTTTTTTAAATATTATTAGTTCATGATTATCTTAACTAATTCTATTTTAGATC
>JALDXL010000362.1:0-2539 GCA_032155045.1 Nitrososphaerales archaeon | reverse complement strand
ATATACCATATCTAATAAAATTCAAATTTTCTGATGTAATATTATTAATTTTTTATATAGATCATCACTTAAATTAAAGTTAGCACTATGATATAGTTAGGCACTAAATATAAATAAAGAATAATAAATTTCAATTAATATGGTCTATATAAGGGTAAAAAAAGTTAAAAACATCAATTATGCGTATATTGTAGAAAGTAGATGGAATAAAGAGAAAAGAACATCTCAACAAATAACAAGACAGTATTTGGGACCACTATCACATATAAATATCAATAAAATTCCAGAAGAATATAGAAATGAATCAACAATTATAAAATTTTTAAATTCTCACAATATAAATTTTGAAAAATCTAATGAATTAAATCGATCGTTACAAAATAATTTGTTGGAGAAGTTAAAAATTCACGAGATAAATGACTTGGTTAAACTATACATTGATTACAGATCTGTATATTCATTATTAGATTTTTATGAAAAATTATTGATACCTGTATTGCATAGGATAGGCGAACAATGGGCTAATGGTGAAATGGATGTTGCAACTGAACATGTATGCAGTAATGCAACGATCACTTTAATTGATTTAATTAATCAAAAAAACTCTAAAAAAATAACTAAAAACTTGTTATCGAATAGACTAGTAATAGTATGCACGCCAGAAGGTGAACTTCATAGCATTGGTTGTAAAATAATTGAATCTTTATTGCTTGAAAAAGGATATAATGTTTATAATATTACCTCGTCTCTTCCAACCAATTCTATTGAATCTTACTTGAATAATACTAATCCGCATTTAGTGCTTATATCTGTCACTTTAGAAGAAAATATCAATTCATCGATTAGACTTGTACAGGAAATACGTAAATATTTAAATGTATCTTTAATTGTTGGCGGTAATGCTCTAAAATTTGCATCAAAATTCCAAATTGAAATATTAGAAAAATACGATAAAGTTTATCTAGACCTTGAAGAATTTGATGATATAATTAATAATATTAAGATATTGATAGATAAAGAATAATTGTCATACACTTTCATTTTTGAAGTTATGGTTTTATAGAAATTCAAAATTCATAATAAAATACGAAATATTATATGAATAATACAATAATTAACAATATACCAGTAACAAAATAATAATGTAACAATGATCAAAATGACGAATAAACATCATAAGATGATAAAATAATCGATTATCTCTATGGACCTACAGCTCTGTTAACTTGGCAAAAATGACAGATATACATTTCACTTTTCTATTATGTTCAATGCCAAATTCCAACAGATTTGTTTCACATACTCTTATTTTGCTTAACTTGCCATATCTACTAATGTTCCAATACCTAACTAGAGAAAATAATTTTTTAAAATTAATTTATTTATTTAAATATTTGATAGTTTCGTCTTTTCTATGTTCAAATATTTTTTTTAATTTTTGATTGACATAAATTGAAATGACCTTTCCAAAGATTCCATATGGTAGATCAAATTCTACCTCATCTATTACTTCTGTTTCATTCTCTCTAATTTGATTAAATTTGTGAAAATGTTTCCATTTTTTAAAAGGGCCTGTCAACATTTCATCAATATATTCATATTTTTGAAAGAATATTATTTTAGAATGCCAGATTCTGAGGATAATTATCTTTGCTGAAATAGTAGATTCTTGACCCAAAGTAATTTTTTGATTTGTAGTAGTTATTATTTTCAAATTCAATTTTTTTGGCGAAATAATTTCTAAATGTTTAATATCTGTGTAAAATTGCCAAACTTTTTCAATATCTTCATTAACTATAAATTTATTTATAAATTTAGTCAAATCAAAAAGAATTAAAAATTGATCTTATTCAAATGTTATGATAAATATGAAATAATAAGTAATTCAAAGATTTAATTTGCATTAATCATAGTAAATAAGATTTAGTAACAAAACTGAATAAGTAGAAGAAGGAGAAAGTCTCATCAAGAATTCTCAGTTCTCCTACTTACATTGAAACATGTCATGGTCAAATTGTTTTTCTATGTTTGATATTGTTTCTGTGATAGGATATGCCGAGTTAGATATCTTATTATATACTCCGAAATATTTAAGATTTCATAATTTATGGCTCCTTATAATAAAGATTGAGAGCTTCATTATGGGGGAGATTGCCACAGATTATGAAGACTTCCTGAAAGTTATATTTTTAATATAAATAGAATTAATCAACTAAATTCTGATTTTCATTATCTACAATCAAAAAAATTAAACCAATAATTAATATCTTGATATGATCAGCACAATAAAGAACAATAATATATTGATAATGATAGATAAAAGAATTGGATATAATTGTGTTAGTTTGTGTTATTTTGTATTATTAATATTAAAAATATTTAGTTGTAAACAGACTATTTAATTAATTAATTTTCACAAATGTGATTGATATATGAGTACATTAGCTAATACTATACAAAAAGAGATTACTGACAAAGATAACCTTGATTGTCCAAATTGTAAAAATCAACAAATTATATTTGATTCTAGTAATGGTGA
>JALDXL010000361.1:0-2543 GCA_032155045.1 Nitrososphaerales archaeon | reverse complement strand
TTTCCTATCTCTAAATGTAAAATTCGTATTATGAGTTATTTGACTAATGTATATTAACAAAATATATTAGTAAATACTATAGGAAAATCTTAATAATAATAAATTTATTATATTTTAATTGTTGGATAATAAAATTTATATATATTTTAACTGCTAAATTATAAATATTTATATATTATTAGTAAACATGATAGTCATGAGTTCTGTATACTTGATATTAGGAACTTTTTTATTTCTAATTATTATTCTTCCTTCCACCAATACAATAATAGCTCAAACAAATTATGACTGTAAAATGAATCAAATTTCTACTGATGGTTGTAAAAAGGTTTGTGATGCTTGTGCCAAATTTCATGATAAAGACATATGTGATGACTGCGTAAATTGCAACCCAGGTGCACCACCTTTTGGGTCTTGAAGATGCAGGGGTTGAATTCCTACGACAACCAGAACCCTAAATATTACCATCAATTTTTTTTATTTCTAAATTATAAAATTTTTGATGACTATATTTACTAAAAGCATAATTAGATAAGAAAATAATACATCTTTTTTTGAAACTTTGTATTAGTAAATTCAAATCCCTTTCCACTCAACAAGTAAACAAAAACTTTTTTAAACAAATAAGATAAAATAAGTTTCTAATAATAAAAGCTAAATACAAGTTAGTTTTATCTCTACAACCTACTTTTGTTTCCATCGTTATCTAATATTAGTCTAGAAGTTTAAGTGACCAGCAAGAATAAGTTATTTATTAATAACTGATAAAATACTCCAGATGTTTTTAAATTTTGATATAATTATTATTCTTTGATTTAGATTGCAGCACTTTCTCATAACATATTTAACTTATATATAAGTGCAATAATAATAAAGTTTATTTTTTTTCTATAATTTTTTTGATTTCAATATATAAATAGAGACATATTCAGAAAATTATTTATGAGAGACTATCAGATAACAATTAATGAGAAAAATATTCTATATTTGTATATTTTTCAGTTTTATACTTTTGACAGGAACTATTTCTTTCCTAAAATTTCAGGATGATGAATTATTTGAAAGAATCATTGCACAACAGGATATATCAATTAATAATAATTCTCTAATACAAAATAATCATGCAGAAGTATCAATTCATAATAAAAATACAATAGTTCAACTTCTAGCAAATTACTTGGAAACTAAACTCAATAAATCGGCTACAATATTAAAAATACTAAGCGATATTCCACAAATTACGGCGCTACCTAATGGAAGTTTAATCAATCCTTCTCTTCATGGTATTCCAAAAGATGCAGAAATTCAAAAAAGACAGATATTCCAAAATATTTTATCCATGGATAAGGATTTTGAAGTAATTTCCTTTTTAATGCCAAATGGTGATATGTACTTTCAAGAGCCTTATTCGCGCCAACAGAACCTTACTAGAGATAACTTTGCATTTAGAGATTATTACAAGGGAGCAGTTTCTACTGGCGATACCTATCTTGGAAATGTAATCATATCTGCCTCTTCTGGCCTTCCCGTTGTCCTTATGGCCAAACCATTATACTATGAAAATGACAGTATTATTAGTAGTAATGCCAACAATACTGAGAATTTGATAGGATTATTGGGGGCTAATCAAGACATTTCTACATTTAACAAATTTTTACAATCTCTTCCAATATCAGAAAATGAAACTGTGATATACGTAGATAACAATGGTCAAATTATTGCTAGTTCATCATCATCATCACCTTCATCAACTATTAATAAGCAAAGTCAATCAAATGATGGTAATGGTAATATCTCTTCTCTTCAATCTTTCAACGATGTTAAAAGTGGCAAATCAGGATACAATATTGAAAATATTAATGATAAAGATATGTTAATTGTTTATGCACCAGTCAAATTCAAATCAACAACATGGGGAGTACTCTTTTTCTCTCCTTTATTAAATAACAGTAATAACAAATCAATCAATTAATTGGACAATCTAATCTTAATGTTATCCAAAAGCAAATCTTTATAATTCTTTTTATTTACTCAATAATAGACCCTTATTTTAGAACCGCTATCGGTATTACTCCCTCCTTTGAATATTTCAAATTTCTATACTTTCTAAATAATATAAAATCAAAAATAGGTTCCTAATAGTAAAAGCTAAATAGATAGTAGTATCTTCCTTTCTCTTTAGCAGTAAATTTGCTTTTTATCATCACCATAAGAAATAGATTTTGATATACTTTCATTTACAATACCAATTAATTTATATATAGATATAGGTTTCTTTAGAATGTTAAATTTATAATTACATTCCAGGTCATCGACTAAGTTGCTCATTATAATTACATTCATTTTAGGGTTTATTTCTAACAATTTCGTAGCCAAAAATAATCCATTCATTTGTAACATTCTATGGTCAGTAATTAGTAATGAGTATTTACTCAAATTTTTCTTGATGTACTCATATGCTGATACTGGTTCAGTAAAAGAACAGACATCATAGCCATTCATTTTTAATGTTTCACTGAATAAGTTTACTAGATAGGCATCAT
>JALDXL010000360.1:0-2544 GCA_032155045.1 Nitrososphaerales archaeon | reverse complement strand
ATGTAATAATGGTGATAGTCAACCTTATTAAATTCACATGAGATGAATCATATTAGAAGAAATTAATAAAGAATAAAAGAAAATACTCGAAACAATTGTTGCATAGTTAAAAATCATCTTTCTTACTAACAGCATATAAACACTGTTTCAATAATAAATTTAAGTAGTTTTATAAAAGAAGTTTCTTATTATATGACTAACTCGACTAATAGAAAACTGACAACATGCAATGATTATTATAAATATGGAATATAGAAAATATATCTTGATACAACAAAAAAGATTATAACTTGAAATTAATGTATATGCAATTAAAAAAAAGATCGACAGCAGAATTATTTACTATATGTGTTATTTTTAATAGATTGAAAATAATAAATGTAATACAATTAATGAAGGTGATAAAATTGTATTCGAAAGTAGCTATCATTCTTATTGTGATATAAATGATAATTGATATTCTCTAGATTTAATTGATATAGATCTATGAAATTTACTAAAATCAGCAACAGTCAAATCTTTTATGAAAAATTAGTAAATATAAAAGAAGCAATACATATGGTAACTTTAATCCTCAAGTTAACAGATTATAATATATGCACAATAAATATTGAATATTTAATATTATCATTACAACATCTTGGTATTAGATACTAATTGCCAACACAATTATATTAATTTATATAAATTTCTTTTGATCATTATCATATTTACATAATTTTTTAATTAGATTTTCTTTTATCTGTCTCCATTCTGGTTTTATAATGCTATAACAAATTGTATCTCTTATCCTACCATCTCTCATTATTTTATGGTACCGTAATATCCCGTCTCTTTTAGCACCTAACCTTTGGATTGCTTGAAGTGAAACTATATTGAGAACATCAGTACGAATTTCTACAGCAATGCATCCTAGTTTTTCAAACGCATATTGTAACATCAAAAACTTTGCTTCAGTATTAACATATGTCTTTCTCCAAGACTTAGCTATCCATGTATGTCCTATTTCAAGTCGATAGTTTTCATAGTCGATATTTAGATACCTAGTGGTTCCAACAATTGTATCAGAAGCCTTGTCTACTGTTATAAACGGCAAGATTAAACCACTTGAGCTCAAGTTTAACATTTCTTGAATATATTTTGGAATTTCATTTAAATTAGGAAAAAGAGAAAATCGATTATCCATATTTCTCCATCTATTGCTGCACTAGATAAACCTTCTATGTCTTCAATTGAAGGAGGTCTTAGTATAATATATCTTCCTTCTAATATTATCGGTTCAATTTTTTTTAGCATATATTTTATAAATAAAAAATATATATAAACAAAATTCTTGCTAAGAATTTTAATGGGAATCTAATATTAATAATTTTGGTTATCAAAAACAAGCATTTCGAATATGAAATTATTGTTTGAAGTTTATATTGAGTTCTAATTGTTACCTTTCTATTAGATCTTTTGAATTTTCAATCTCTTTGGTAAAAGTCTATCTAATAGTTCTAGATCATTATTATCATAATTTCTAAATTTATCGTACAAATCTTTTAATTTTTTCTTTTTCCCATAAAGCACCATATTGAAATCTCCATATTCATATTCTGTAACTATTTCAGCTGCATCTCTTTTAATTAGACAATTCATTACGTTGTCCATGACTAGCTTGTACATAGTTTTTATTTTAGGACGAATTGGTTTCTCTCTAAATTTGTCATCTATGGCAAATTTAAGATCTGTTCGGTGAAACAATAATGTTTCAGGGAAGATTTCAACTATTCCTGATACATCACACATATATTTCAATATTCTCAACTCAAAAACACTCAAATCCTCTGTAGTTATATGTTGGGTAAAAATGTCTCTATTGTATCTTATCCATATAATATTTAGTAATATCTATCATTTATTTCAATAACCAGAATGATATTGATTATGAATTTAATATGATTACAAATTTGTAGCTAATCCAATTAATTAAGCTCAATTTTCAATTCAAAAAAATGATTATAACGGGATTAATAGCCAGAAGACTTGCAAAGAGTATACTCAAAAACTTAAGTGAAATTTAAGATAATTTTCTAATCTAACAAAACCTTTGAAAATAAAATGCGAAATGACAGATTAGTAGAATATTCTCCGGTTATACTTATGAATTTGGTTATAAAAATAAATTCCTTATTGTTCATTAAGATTTGAAATAATTCTATTTAATATTGGTTTAATATATTAAAAACCTCCGGAGAATGAATAATATCTCGGGGTAAAGGCCCTTTCTCGTGAAGAATGTCTATATTTATATATCTCAGATATTAATAAAAATTCTGTATTATTTATAATGGTTTAAGATAAATTAATTGTCATAGTCTGGTAGGTGGAAAAGGATTGAACCTGGGTAATTTGCCTCTATCAGACTATGACTTATTATGACCATGCCTCATCTAAAGCCCGAATTAACCATAAATCAATCCCGATATATTTATCAATTTTTATAATTCTCATTCCATATCTGGAATATGTGATTTTATAGTGTATAAAATTGTCATAGCT
>JALDXL010000359.1:0-2558 GCA_032155045.1 Nitrososphaerales archaeon | reverse complement strand
GTCTTTGGTTGGTCTTTTCTTCTGAAGACAAAGGTTGTTGAGGATATGGGTATTGTCTTGGTGGTATTAATGATTCATTTGTAATTTAATTTCAAAATAGAAATTGAAGATTACAGTAGAATTTAGGTAGCTCATGTAAAAGCAACAATCCAATGTAATTAGTAATTTAGTATATTCTAAATTGTCAAGATGATTCTAAATAAAGTTTCTAATAATAAAAGCTAAATACTAGCAGTTATATCTCTACATTGGATTCTTATTTTAGAATCGCTATAGATATTGCTTTTTAATAACGCTATATGGAGATTTAATAGATACTCATTTATTCACTTATTATAAAATTCTATTGATTGTCCATTATAGTAATTTTTTTTATTAACTATTATATCATAAATCTTTTTTGCTACCTCTTCAGGTTTCATGAAATTTGTATTAGATTTATTAAATCCATCATTAACCATATCTTTTATCATATCTGTATCTACTCCACCAGGACATATTGCCATAACTTTTATATTAATATCAATTATTTCTTTAGCCACACTTTCAGTCAAACCTATCATACCAAATTTACTGGCACAATATGAAGATAAGTTTGAAAAGCCAGATTTTCCGGCTCCTGAACTAACATTGACAATAATACCACCAGATTTATTTTCAATCATATATAGAAGAACCTCTTTGGTAAATAGAAAAGTACCTTTTAAATTAGTATCAATAGTCTTATCCCATTCTTCTTCAGTTGTATTCATTATACTTTTATAATAAACTATTCCTGCATTATTAACAAGAATATCAATTTTTCCAAATTTGTTTATCGTAACATCAACAAGAGTTTTTACATCTGAATGTTTGCTAACATCACACTTTAAGCCTAAAATATTTTCTTTTTTAGAAGGAAATTTATTATGAATTTCTTGTATGGTATTATGTACATTATCTTGACTTTTAGAAGATATAACTACATTTAATCCATTTTTTAATAAAAGTAAAGCAGTTTCTTTACCTATACCTCTTGTACTTCCAGTAACAATGGCAGTATATTCTGTTTGTTTCACTAAATTCATAATTAGTTTCAGTCTTGTATAAATTTTAATAAATAATTCTAAAATTAAGTTACTAATACTAAAAAGCTAAATAGTATGTAGTAGAACCCTACTACATGGAGGGCACTACTCCCGACGTGCCCGTAGTTTTCTCGGGACCACTTATTATATAAATTAAGATTAAAATACACACCTTTTTATTCAAATGTATGATTTCTTTTTAACCTTTATAAAAAATGAAAGCTAAGAAAAAACCAATGTGTGACATATATGAAATACCTGAAAAGGAAGTAATACCAAATAAAAAACTCGTAGAAAAAGAAAAACAAGTTAACCAAGAAGAAATGCCACTAACGGTAACTGCTTAATAAAAACTAAATCAATCATTTTTTATTTATCCATTCTGTATGATATTTCAATAATTACATAGTTAAAGAAAGCAAAAACTATTTGTTAAAAATGTATTAGTTAATATATTTAACTGATTATTAGTAAACTTACAACATTAACAATTATCTTATTAATAATATATATTAAATGACCATAACAAAAATATTGATTTATATCATTGTAATTTTTTAATAAAATCAACTAATACAATTTTAGCTTTAACGAACCTTCATTCATGTGACGTATTTCAAATATAATTATTGTCTATTATAAATTAATATGAAAAATAGAGGTAGAACAGAATTGTTGGCAGCTATGCTTGAGGTAGCAAAAGGAGGAACAACCAAGACAAAGATTATGTACAGTGCTTTTCTAAGTTATAGCCAGTTAAAGGATTACCTTGATATTTTGATAGAAAATAGTCTGATAGAATATCTTGAAGGAACCCAAACCTACAAAACTACAGAAAAAGGATTAAACTATCTTAAAATGAATAATGAAATTGGAGAATTGTTACATATAACTGCCTAAGTCGGTAAGTAGGTAGGTAGATGTTAATTTTTACTAAGATAAAAAATCTTTAAGTAATTATAGATTGAAGAGATTGTATGAAAACTTTACGATTGTTAAACCTTTACTGTAATGAATCTAATATATACGATAACAATACTCCTAAATCAAATAAAGTTTTTCTTACAGTAGATAATGGGATATCTCGTATCTTCGGACCAGAATCAATGAATAGTGGAAGTGAATGGAAGATAAATACAGATGTTAAATTTAATAAACAAGCTAAAATAAGTTTCTTTGAAGAAGATTTAATACGAAATATGAGTACTACAAAAAATTTTAAAAATTATATTGTAAAGGAAGATGAAGTTCGTAAAAGAGCACAAACAATAAATTTTAAGACAAACAATGCAAAATATGTGTTGAATTTCGAAATAATATAGGTACAAGATAATTAATAGACTGATTTCCAGGCTCTGTTAAGTTAAGATAATATTCTCACCTCCTCTAACTCAAAATCATTATTAGTATTATTTGCTATTGTATCATTATAAATGGATACAAAGAATTGTATCCAGTTATGTACATGAAATAGATTGCATTCACTTCTGG
>JALDXL010000358.1:0-2562 GCA_032155045.1 Nitrososphaerales archaeon | reverse complement strand
GAATTGATTTCCTATTGAATGTCCAAATACGTTTAAGAAACTGCTAAAGAATAGAATGAAAGATAATACAAAAAATTTGACTTTATCAAATTAGAAATATTTAATAAAAATATAGAATAAGGGTAATGATTTAAGAAAAAATAAAAAATAAGATAATGTGATATCAAGTCATATAATTAGATTTTTACAATATCAAAGACTTGAAAATAAATAAAAATCATCTATGTCCTATTAGATTTGAAATATTAAAATTCATTACAACTACTAAAGACTAAAGGTAATAAAAAAAATTTATGATACAACACAGTAATAAAATTTGTACTTAACATTTATGAACCAAGTTATAATATAATTACAAAAAACGATGATCTATTTTTTGATGAAATCAAAGTAAAAAGTATTAACTTTACAAATCTAATGAAAAAAACCTAATTTTTTAGATAATTTGATATAATTTTCAAAAATTATTTTTTTTAACTTTCTAATTTATTAGAGTTTATAAATCTCATTAAGCTATTAGTTTAGTTACTAATATGATAAACATAAAAGAAGAAACCAACAAGAAACAAAGCAGTTATATTACAGATAATAAAGAATTCTTTGATAATTTAATACAAGATTATGTAACCTTATATTAATAATATATATTATTCATATTTAATTAATAATTTTGGGAAAGACTGCTAATGAAAAATTTTACTCCGACAGAAATAAGATTTTCAGGATCCTCTATAAAAAGCTGTGTAGTATTTATAGATCTGGTAAATTCAACTACAAATACTCTTGCAATGGATAATTTAGAACATATTAGAATGTATTATTCAAACTTTATAAATTCTGTATCAAAAATAATTAAAAAGTATGACGGAAAAGTTATCAAGTACATAGGCGATTGCATCTTAGTATATTTTCCAAAAACATCGGATAATAAGAACGAACAAGCTTTTAGAGAAGTTATTGAATGCGGACTGAAAATCTTAGATTCCCGCTATAACATAAATCAAGAATTGTCTAAGCAAAATATCCCTCCATTTAGCTATAAAATTTCCATGGATTATGGCCTGCTAGATTTAGCTTTAGTAGGAGAAAAAAGTCAAATAGACTGGTTTGGTTCAACTATAAATCTTTGTTCAAAAATAAATTCATCTTCATTGTCTACTCCTAATGATATAATTATAGGAGATAATTTTTGTAGAATTTTAAAATCTTTTTCTAATATTATGAACAGTTATAATTTTATTAATAATGGTGAATACAAAATAACGCAAACAATTGGATACTCCACATTTAATATTAAAAAACTTGAAAATTTACATATTAATGATAATAGTAATAAATATTCTCTTAATTTAGATTCTCCTATTGACTACTGTATAGAAACTAAAAGTAAAAATCATATCCATTTCACTTACAGTAACAATAATAAAAAGAGACTAATTTTTGTTGATGATGACTCCGATATACTCCTTACTTATGAATCATTTTTAAATGAGAAAGACTATGAAATAACTTCTTTTACAGACCCTGTTGATGCATTAAATTTTATTAAAAATCTTTCACATTTTAATGATTTACTAATTACTCTTGATGTTAAAATGAAAAATTTGAATGGATTTCAGTTACATCAACAAATAAAAGCTATAGATACAACAATTAAGATTCTATTTGTAACTATTTTAGATATATCAGAAGAAATATTAACTATAATTCCTGGCATATCTAAAGAACAAATATTGATAAAACCAGTTAATAAAGATCTATTTACAAATACTGTAGAGAAAATGTTAAAGTAATAAAAATTTCTATTTTATTTAATTATTTCGATATTTAGTCTTTAATAATATCTTATTTATCACCATACATCGGAATTATATTGTTACACTATTATCATTATTATTTTGGGAATCAACAAATGCATTTTTAAGCTTATGAACATTCTTAATCGTAGAATAATTTAAAACCGATAGAACCTATATTATCACCATAATCATGCAAGACTAGAAAAATGAATGATAGTAATGGATTCTCCAATTACAATAATGGAACAGAATCAAAATGTCTATTGTGTAAAGAACCATTGTTAACAGAACTGCTATTAATCTGATTCAATCTGCACAAGATGAAGTATTACTAATTTTTTCTTCAACAAATGGGTTTTACAGGAGAATGGTAATAGGAGACGGTTTTCTAACTTTACAACGATTAGAAGATAATACAAAAGGTAACATAAAATTAAGAATTTTAACTCATTTTGATAAAAAAATTGTCGATGCTTCAGCAGATTAATGGCTAAAGGAATAGATATTAAATATTTACCAGAATCACTATATTTAACAGTCACCTTTTTGATAGTAGATAGAAAATTCTCTATGACTGCGGAACTAGTAAATGATTATACAGAAGTATCTGCTGAATCACTAGGAATTTCAACATTCTCTAATAGTAAATCAACAGTATTATATTATATTTCTATGTTTCAGAATCTATGGAAACAATCAGACCTATATGAAAAGGTGCAAAATCTTTATAAACAATTAGAAACCACAAAAGAAACACAAATAC
>JALDXL010000357.1:0-2569 GCA_032155045.1 Nitrososphaerales archaeon | reverse complement strand
ATTTACATGTACTTTTCTTGGTACCTTCTGTTTGAATCCCCATTTGTGCATCAGTCTGTATATATGGGTATAATGGTATCTGATTCCACCACTCTTTTTTACAATTAGATCTTCTACCTGTTTAGTAGTCCAACCTTGTTTACTGGATATTAATTCCTTTTTTATCTCATGTACTTTCTCTTCTGATATGTCTGATGGTCTACCACTTTTTGGTCTATCTTTTAATCCCTCTAATCCTTCTTGAGAAAATCTATCCAACCAGTACAATCCCCACGGTCTACTTCTGTGTAGTTCATCAGCAGCATAAGCAGGAATTAGATTATCATATTTCACCTTTATCACAAGTAGCATTCTTTCTTTTACCTTGAGATTAGTTTCCTTCTTGTATGATCTAATCAATTTACTTTTGGAATACACAGTGATAATACTACGAAATATACAAGATGATAGATAGCTTTTACTGTTTATAAAATATGATAATAATAAAATCTGATTAGAAAATATATGCTAATTGGTATAGTACATTAACGAAAACTAAATTAAATATATAGACCTAATTAGTGACCCTAGCTTTATAGTTATAATAAATATAGTTATAATCAATATAATCTATTAATATAATGTCAGTTACCTTGAGCTATAATATATATTCGATATTCGATTTACTTTTTAAGCAAAATGGTACTTCTATAATTTTATCTAGAAATAATGAATATAATAAATATAATATGATTCTATGCGATCATTTGAATATAAAAAAGAATTACATAGTCTAAATAAATATCGAGAGAAGAAGCAATAAACTTGAAAATTTACATTGTTATAGCTATATCGTTTATTCTTCTTATGGGAATGATAATAATTAATACTAATTTTGCCTTTGCTCAAAAAGCAGATCCTGAATCAAAGAAACTAATTGAATTGTGTTGTACTTGGGGAGATTCTTTAGAAGATGGATTATTGACATTTTCTATTAAAAACGGCGGATCCGATTTGGCTAAAATTGTAAAACTAGCTATCAATGAATGGGAAAAAGTACTTGAGGGGTCAATAAAATTCAAACATGTAAAAGATGAATCCGATGCAGATATAGAAATAAAATTTAAAAAAGGTAAAGGAAAAAAAATTGGTGAAACAGTAACATATTTTGATCAAGATCGACTTATTAATTTTGCAGAAATTTCAATTTCTAAAAAATCATATGGTATTACACTAGATTCACAAACTTTAGAATATGTTGCCAAACATGAAATAGGACATGCACTAGGATTAGGACATGCGAATTATAAAAATTCATTGATGGCACCAAATGTAGACGAAATAAATACAAAGGTATCTGCTTGTGAATTAGATTCTGTCAGATATGCTAATCAGTGGAAAATTATGGATAATGAGAAGTCCCCTCATCCATCGGAAGATAGTGATTTTAAATGCAAGGATGAATAACCTTTAAAATAATTTTATCTTTTATCTAAGAAATACATTAAACGATAAAACAAAACATTATGCTACATAAAATAGAACTTCATTACGAAATCCATAAATAGACTCAATTTGATTTGATGATATCTAATTGATTGATATAAAAAAATATTGTAATCCTCTTTTTCTTTTTCTAGTTATTTCTTTAATAACTTCTATGATCTTTATGTCCTCGCACGGATTATCTTTTGCACAAAAAAATGATAATGATAAAGAAGACGATGAAAATGATAACGATAAACTAATAGTTAAAACTCGCATTCATCTTGGCAACTTAGATCTAGAAAATACAAAATTCTTTAGAGTCGTTGGTTTCATAAATGGCCAAGATGTTAAACAAGATATCCCAGTCTCATCAATAGATAAAACCAAAAAAACTCTTTCGGTAGATTTGAAAGTAGATAAGGATACAGAGATAGTTGAAGCAGACACTCCAGATGAATTCTTTGTTTGTGCTTATCAGGTAGGCGATACAGTGAAAGATTACACATCTTTTACAAATTTTGATTGTAATGAGAGTGATCTAGTAAACATCGATAAACCAACTGTAATCAATTTATTTAGATCAGGGTCCGCTGTCTATTCCACAAGTAAAGCAGTCTATGATCAATCTATTATAAATAAAAATCCAAATAATGCAAATAATAACAACCCAGTCAAAATAAAAATATCATCTCCCCTTGCTGATAAAAAAGATACTGAAAAATTAGTAATTGCTGTTATGATAAAAGGTCAGATACAATCTGAAGTCATAGAAGATGTTCAAGATAGGCTTGATAAAAGTGATGATAATACAATATCGAAAACCTTTACTTTTGATAGAAAAACGGACATTGGTCCTATACAAATTGGAGAGAGATATCATGCTTGCGTTTCTAGTGAAGATTTGAGACCACCAGAAGGGACAGAATGCGAAAAAAGAATTCTCAAAAATCTAGATAAGGTCAGTGGTCTGTATGCAAGATAGATAGAATAGATAGATAAATCTGCAAAATAGTTGAATATATAATATTGAATTTAATACATCCGATAGATCTGTGTAATCTTAAGATCAGTATTAGGCTGTTGAAATTAAAAGCGGTTGTCA
>JALDXL010000356.1:0-2578 GCA_032155045.1 Nitrososphaerales archaeon | reverse complement strand
GCTTTTATATATCCTGCAATATCCTTGGATACTGCAAGATATGGAAAAGGTACCCATCCTGGAAATATTACATCAACTAGCATAAGCACCTTCTGTTTTGGAGCATAGATGAAGATATTTCCATCATAATGGTTGGGACCATGATAGTCTAACTTGAGTACTTGGTTTCCAATCTCCAAATTATAGTTATTTGAAAATGTCACAGAAGGTATTGGTGGCACCATAGAATCATTTGTAGCAAGAGATTTAGCTCTTTGTAATTCTGCTGCAGTATTTTCTTGTGCTATGTATACTGCATTTTTAGGAAAAATACTAGCAGCACCAATATGGTCTATGTGTCCATGGCTGTAAATCACATGAGTAATTGGTTTGTCAGTAACTTCTGATATAGCTTTAAGATAATTCTTGCCAATAGAAGGAGGAGCATCAACTGCTACAACACCTTCATCTGTTAATAAAAATATAGTTTGATATGCCCCATCTGTTACCCAGTACAGCCCGTCACGGATTTCTTCAACTAGATATCCTTTTGAAGGTATAGCAGGGCCTTTTGCTGTTTCTGGTATTGATTTTTGCGTATTGTTGTTGTTGGAATTATTATCACTAATATTGTCGCTAGATTTGTTATTATCTAATTCTGATATAACTAGTGTTGTATTTTCTTTATTGTCTGCAAATATTCCTGAACTATTTAAGGATACAAATAATCCCCCATATATCATCAAGCTGCATAAAACATAATATTTTCCTCGTTGTATTTTATCTATTTTAGATATATTCTTTAGTTTGCTTTCGCTGTTTTCTTCAATTTTAATTTTAGTTCTCTTTCTCTTTATGTTATTGCTGTAATCATCCCAAATTGTTTTTCTCATAATATTTATCACACCTATACTGTAAAAAGGTAAGTATATAAGTGGAGTAGTAAAAATAAAGTAAGTAACTGTAGATATGGTAAGTAAAGAAAGAAAGATAAAAGGAGTAGAAGAAAAAAACATTGAATGATAGGGAAATTCAACTGATGGAAACAGATATGAAATGGTGTCCAATTGATAATACAGTTAAACTAATAGGTAAAAAATTTACTCTTCATATTTTGCGAAATATGATAATTTTAAAACAGACTAGGTTTAATCAAATGGTTGAAACAATTGAAGGAATAAATACAAAGACTCTTGCAACTAGACTTAAAGAGATGGAAAGAGATGGATTGATATCAAGAAAATCCTATAATGAAATCCCGCCACGAGTGGAATACAGTGTAACAGATAAAGGAAGAGCACTTGAATGTATCTTAGAACAGATGGCTGCATTTTCAATGTATTTTTATCCAGAAGGTGTATTTGAAGATAAAATACCACGGACATTTAAGGAATTTTTTGGTAGATGTACTACAAGACTAAGGTAAACAATTCAAGTTTATGAACATGATCAGTTTTTCAGCATAGAAAAGTTTAATTCTAATGTGCTAATCTATGATAGATATAAATAATGTTCCTATATTAAAGAACAATAAAGGGAAATTCCAATAATTTTTGACATGTTACGTAAATATACTACATCTGTTAATAGGAAAACAATAACATCTTAACAATAATTGGTTACCATGTATATTTGCGAAAATATTTATGCAAATTTGGTAAATGGGACATTGAGATATAAAAAGAAGTTGACGTCTATACAACCATCAAAAAGGTTATTTCATATTTTCTAAAATCATGTCTATATACAAATAATTGGTATAGCGAGGATTACCATATAGATAATCATTACTTAATGTCTCAATCAAACTCTTAATTTTGGCATGTATATAGCCTCCTCTGGTACTTGCAAAGAGAAACCAAAAAATTCTTTTGAATCAAGGATTCCAATATTTCCAATATTTCCAATCCACTTTTTAGAATTCCTCATTTATGGTAGCCATGACATGTTTGAATGGTCTTGGTTTTTTATCAGAATATATTAGCTGAGCAATGTTGCGTTGAAAACTTGCTTAGTTGTTCCAAAATTGATATGAGTGCATTTCCTTTCAGTTAAGGAATGTTCAATTCTGAATGGAACTTCTAGTATTACTTGTCTTTTAATGATATCAGAATTTTTTAGCTGACGCAGTCTCAAAGACAAGATTTTTGAGTTCATATCATCCACTGATTCAATAAATTGATTGAACTTGGTTTTATCGTATAGAAACATATATCACAAAATCAGTATTGTGAATTTCTTTCCGATTATTTGAAGAGTATTGTTTACTGGGTATGTCTTCATACTATTTATTGTTAATTGTGTCAAGATCTACATTAGATGAAGATTTGGTTACCTTCTAATTTAAATACATCACCTTTTTATATTGAGTTACATTATGATATATGATATAAAAAAGAAAGTAATACCTATACAAAAACAACAAATTAAGTATTCGAAACTTTTAGTTACAATATTCCTTATGATTGCAACAACAGCAGCTATATTTAATTATTTTAAGGTTCTGGATGCGGAAAAAGATCAAAGCTCATACTACCTGCCGCCAAATTTGTATGAGGTAAAAATTAATCCTATTGCTTGTGGAGATAAACTATGTAGC
>JALDXL010000355.1:0-2584 GCA_032155045.1 Nitrososphaerales archaeon | reverse complement strand
AATAATCTTTCATCAAATGGAAATACATCCATAATTGCTGGTCTGGTGATGTCTAAACGATCTAAAAAAAATGGTATTGAATTAGATATAGATGATTTAACAGGAATTATAAATACTATTGCACTAAATGAAGAGACAATAAAACTTGTGTCAAAATTAACATTAGATCAAATGGTAATGTTAGAAATTGAAAATAAAGGAATGAATTATGTTATAAAAAATGTTATTTCACCCGACATTCCAGATCATATACCTAATAAAGGAAAATTAGAAGAATATGTTATTCTAATTTCTGATTTGCACATAGGAAGTAAGTATTTTAAAGAAAATGAATTTTTAAGATTTTTAAATTGGTTAAATTCACCAGATAATGAAATTGCTTCTAAAATCAAATTTCTATGCATAGGTGGTGATTTAATTGATGGAGTTGGAATATTTCCCAATCAAGAAAAAGAACTTTATGATAGTACAATATATCTTCAAATGGAACATTTAACCAACTTATTAGAACAAATTCCTAAAAGAATTCAAGTATTTGTTATTCCAGGTAATCATGACTTGGGAAGAAGGGCTTTACCTCAACCTGCCATACCAAAAAAAGATGCAGAAATATTATATAGTTGGAAAAATTTTACAATGTTAGGAAATCCAAGTTATATTGAGCTAAATGGAGTTAAAATTCTCATGTATCATGGTCAAGGACTTGATGATATTATTGCTACAATACCAGGATTAAGTTACTCTAATCCTGCGGAAGCAATGAAAACATTACTAAAAGCGAGACATTTATCTCCAATATATGGTCAAAGAACTCCTCTTTCTGCTGAAAAAGAAGATATGATGGTGATTACTGAAATCCCCGACATACTCCATTCTGGACATGTACATATAATGGATGTACAAAATTATCGTGGTACATTAATTGTAAATTCTGGAACATGGCAAGCTCAAACTCCATTTCAACAAACTATGGGAATAATTCCAACTCCAGGAATAGCAATTGCAGTTAATCTTTCTACACTACGTCCATTTCAAATTGATTTTAGTCAGTAGATATTGGTATTGGTATTGTAGATAGTATATGATCATCAGATAATGCTTCTCTAAGTGTAGATAATGGAATAGAAATTTTAATTTTTTGAGAGCGACCATATCTACCTTGATTAATAATATTAGTAGAAATTAGTCCAAGTTGATCAAGTTCATTTATAATTTGAGTTATTCGACGTTGTGTAAGTGATTCATTATCTATATGTTTACATAAGGATGAGTAAATTTCATAAACTTCTCCGGTATTTCCATTTTTTGATTTTGCAATTGCTAATAAAACAATTTTAGTATGTGTAGTAGAGTTTTTAATAATTTCAAAATTAGTATCTTTTTCTATTTTATATTGTGCGAGACGAATATATTTTTCTTGTACTTTAGTATCCTTATCTCTTTCGGCAATCTCTGCGGCAACACGAAGTAAATCAATTGCTTTTCTGGCGTCACCGTTATCTTTTCCTGCAATTGCAGCACATAAATTTATTGTTCCTTCAGTAACAACATTATCATAAAATGCCAAGTTAACTCGTTCTGATAATATTTTTTGTAGTTGATGAATTTTATACGGATTGAATACAATCTCTTCTTCACTTAAGCTACTTCGTACTCTTGGATCTAATTTATCCTTAAATGTTAAACTATTTGATATTCCAATAAGACTAATAAAACCCGATTCATGAAATTGTTCATTCGCTCTTGTAAAATTATAAAGTATATCATCACCGTTTTTATCAACAAGTGAATCTATTTCATCTATTATGAAAATAACATGTAAACATCTTTTTGTAATGAAATCAAGAATTCTGTTTGTTGCTTCGCCAAGAGATAAACCAGTGAAATATACTCGATTTTTTTTATCTGTTTTATTTATGTTCATTCCCTGAGCTATTTCATAAAGAACTTTATATGCAGTATTAGCAATTTTAGCATTGATAAAAACAACTGTAACTTCTATCCCAAGGGCTTGGGATTTTTCTGTAAATTTATTAATTACATTTTTAACTACTGCAGTTTTTCCGGTTCCTGGTTTACCAAATAATAATAAATTTGATGGTCTTGCCCCTTTCAGTGATACGGATAAAGTTTGAGCAATTGTAGTTGTTTCTTCATCACGAAATTGTAATTTCTCCGGTACATAATCTATAGTTAATATTTTTCTATTTTTAATTAAGGAATTCCCTTTTATTGCATTCTCAAAAATATTATCTAAGATATCGTCATTCAAATTAGTTCACCATGCATTTAACCCTACCCCTTACTTTCTAATCCACTTTTAAATTTAAATAAACTAGTTATTAACATTTAACATGTTATTAACATTTGAATTTAAACACCTAAATCAACTTATTTTAACTATATTATTATATAATATTTATTTGAATTGAACTCAATTTTAACTATATTAATTGGATAGGAAATAATGGGGGACAGTTATTCAACAAACAATAACAATTTATTTAACAAAGATAAAAAACTTGAAATAATTTTGTTAAAGAGTAATAATCTAACCCCTTTATTTCTACTGCAGAGTTATTGT
>JALDXL010000354.1:0-2586 GCA_032155045.1 Nitrososphaerales archaeon | reverse complement strand
CTTGAACTAAATTCTGTTTTGGAATTGTTATTTCAGAATTTCTTATGGTTCTTAACTCCTTTACAATACCAATAGTGACTGTATCTTGAATATTCTCAACAGATATAAAATCAAAAGGTGAAATAATAGTATCTTCAAAAATTGAAAACCAAAATTCATCCATCGTTATTTGATATTTGTCAGATTGGATTGTTTTACCTATAATATCAGTTGAAATAACGAGGTCAGATTTGTCAAAATCTTGGGAAGTCAATATATAATCAATTTTAATTGATCAATAAAATTATTAAGGAATATCTATATAGTTTATTTAGTATAAATACTTCTAAACTATTAAGTCATCTTTACCATTTCATTATGTATCCTTTTTTTATCGACTAACTTGTAAAAAAAGAAAATTTTTGCAGTAATTACATATTAGATCCGATTTTTTAAATTCAATAGAAAAGGATAAGTACTATTCATTTTATTTTTTTTATCATATCCATAATGTAAACGAACTATTTTTTTATCTACTAAATTATTATCACTATAATTTCTAACTCTATAAACGATAATACAATCTAATTTTTATCTAGTGTATTGCTAATTTCGAATAATAAAGTTAAAATTTTTCTTCGGTCATCTATCTTCCTATTGACTTTTGGTTACTATAATCTATATACCTGAATTAAGTTTTTATATTATTCGTTCAATTTTGAATACTATGTAAAATTAATATTTAAAAAGATTAAAGTAAATTCATTTGTCTACGAGTATTTTTAATATTAGAATGTTTTAGGATAAACTACTAGAAAAATAAATGAATTAATATATATAATGTTAGATACTTGTTTTATTAATTATAACTATAAATGGGGAATAAAAAACTATTGATTAAAATTTTTTAATCATATAATTAATATCTGGTAGTACGTAATATCATTTATATATCCATATTTATATATTACCATTATTACATGATATATAAATTATTTATAATTACTAAATTTTTTATTTCGTAACCTCTTTCATATTGATCTATATATAACATTTAGCAAAAACTTTTTTGACATTGATTCCAATATGATTTGAAAAATATGTTATTTTCAATTATTAAAACAAAAAACTTTTTTAATCAAAGAATTCCATATAATCAGTTTAAAAATTTTTTATTTTCAATTTATAAAAATGAAGGTTATATAAATGAAAAATATTTCTTCTAAATGGATTAGATTTTCAGATAATTCTATAAAGAGTTGTATAGGATTTATTGATCTCGTTGATTCTACTAAAACTACTATTACAATGAATAATTTAAGGAATATGAGGAATTATTATTCTATATTTATAAATTCAATATCCGATTTCATCAAAGATTATAACGGTATAATCATTAAAAATATTGGTGATTGTTTATTATTCTATTTTCCAAAAACTTCTGATCCTTATAACATTCGTGCATTTAGAGAGGTAGTTGAATGTTGCTTTAAAATTATAGATGAACGACATAACATCAATGAAGAATTGTTTAGACAACACTTACCTCCATTTGCATATAGGATTAGTATAGATTATGGTATGGTAGATTTTGCTTTTGTAGGTGATTATAGTCAAATAGATCTCTTTGGATCAACGGTAAATCTTTGTTCAAAGATAAATTCTTCTTTATCTATTCCTAATGAAGTAATACTAGGAGATAATATGTATAGAAGATTAAAATCTTTTTCTTCGTTTATCATTGATTTTGATTTTTTACATAATGGCGAATATGTTATAACACCGTCTACTAAATATTCTACATATAATATCAAAAGAAAAAGTTATATCAGACTAACTAGTAGAGAAATTAGTAATATATACTCAATAGCGAAAAAACAAAATCCTTTTATCGAATATAGAAATGAAAACAGCTATTTATTAGTTCAAAATAACAGTAACAAAAAAATCATTATACTGGATGATGAACAAGAAATGGTTTTAACTTATAAAAAATTTTTAATTGATTATGAATATAAAATAGGTTCATTTACAGATCCTTATCTCGCTTTGAATTATATTAGAGATAGTCCTAATCATAATGATTTATTAGTAATACTAGACGTTAGAATGAAAAAATTTAATGGATTGCAATTTTACCAACAAATAAAAACTATTGATCCATCTATTAAGATCTTATTTGTTACTGCGTTAGATGTCATAGATGAATTATTAACAATAATTCCAGGATTATCAAAAGAACAAATAATGAGAAAACCTGTTAAAAAGACAGAATTTATAAAACATGTAGAAAGGTTATTCGAATTATAAAACCTCAACAATCATTATAAAAAATTGAACGAAGATTCGGCTCTGTTAATTTAAGACTATTTCACATCTCTTCACAAATAGTATTTTATTTCTAATTGTTGTATTATACAAATAGATGAACAACTTTAGCCAATTGTATACATGTGTTAGATCACAATTTCTCTTTTGATTAATAATACAAGGATAGTAATCATCAAAACTCTCAGTTCTATCCTTAAAATACTGCATTACTCTTTCTATCAATCAAACTCTTTTCTAAAGGAGAATGTAAATGATGTTTCAAATGTAAAAAGTTGC
>JALDXL010000353.1:0-2600 GCA_032155045.1 Nitrososphaerales archaeon | reverse complement strand
TAAATTGATTGATCATATTCATGCAAGGGAGTTATAAATCCATAAAAATAATATAGATATAAAAAAATTGTGTTAGTATATCTGTTTTATTAAAGGTATTCAATAATACATACCTATACCTATTAAACTATATAATTCTATTAAAATTATACAAAATAACATCGTTGTGCTTATTTTAGCTATGATTATTTCAATTTCATACTCTAAAAATTTTATGAGAATATGAAAACTTTTTTAGTTTATCAAATATAAAATACTGTATGTTGAATAATAAATGAGTTTTTTATTATGAACGTTTTTATAGTTATAATTTTTATATGTGAATATAATATATATTTAAATATTCAAAGATCATATTAGTATTTATTATGATTCCAAGTCATAATGGTAATCATATAATTTATCATCCAATTTTACTTTCTGATGAACAGATACAAATTGGAAAGGATCTATATTGTTTATATAATAATATTATTACATATGCTGAAAAAATTATACAATATTATTCTTTAAATAAGAACAAATTACAATATGAAAATGGTAGTCGTGATAATCTCTTGTGCTATTTAGCCCTACGGATGAAAAATATCGAGGATCTCCAGTTAAGATTAGCTGATGATGGGCTTTCTTCTTTAGGGAGAATTGAAACTAATGTATTAACTAATATAGAACAAGTTCTGAAACATTTTGGATATTCACCTAAATCTGACATTTATTTCACAAAAATTAATCGAAAAAATGCGCAATTGAATATAATCAACCGTAGTTCATCGTTACTCGGACGACCAAGGAAAAATCATACTACTCGTATTATGGTAACACTTGATCAAGATATTGCACATAATCCTCAATTGTTGGAAGAGTTATTAAGTAATGGAATGGATATCGCAAGGATAAACCTTGCACATGGTACAAAAAAGGAATGGAAGATGATTATAGATTCAATCAGAAACGCAGAAGAAAGGATGATTCAGAGAGGACAGAGTATTGGAAGAAAATGCAGAATAGTAATGGATCTATCCGGACCTAAAATTAGAATAGGACCTATGGGATTGGCAAGCATTCCATTAAAAATTACTGTTCCAAAGGATATACATGGAAGATCTGCTAAACTTGTAGAAGGATTTTTAGATTCTGAAACCAAATATACTGAGAAGACAAATTTTGTAGGAGTTCCAGCAAGCTTTACAATTGCAATAGCAAAAGGAAAAGAGATGTTAACTAATCTAAAAATTGGAGAAAGATTATCATTATACGATCATAGAGGACGTTATCGGATACTACTTGTTCTTGAAAAAATAAGCAACAGTAGAGTTCGTATTGGAATTGATAAGACAATGTATCTCAATGATGGAATTGTTTTACAACGAGAAAAAAAATACGTAAATAATTCCACAATTGAATTAAACAATGATGATAACGTATTATACCATTCCAATCCTAGTGAAGATGAAAATAAATTTATAATTGGATCAATTAAACCGCAGCCTATTAAACTAGAAGTAAAATCTGGTGACCGGTTATTAATTTATAGAAAACCTATTGAGGGGGAATTTACTTCAGTAACCAGCACAAAAAGAATAATCTGTAGTATGCCAGAAGTTTTAAGCAAAGTTGAGGTAGATCATAGAGTATTAATTGACGATGGAAAAATTGGCGCACGAGTAAAATCAATAAACGATGAATATGTAGAACTAGAGATAACATATCCATCGGATACTATTGGAAAAATTAGATCTGATAATGGTTTGAATTTTCCAGATTCACAATTGGACATATCTGCAATAACATCAGAAGATATCGAAAATTTAAAGTTTATTGTAAAATATGCTACTGCTGTTGGAATATCATATACTCACTCCCCAAAAGATATAAAAATTTTATACAATGAATTAATAAAGTTAGGATATCCTGATTTCGGAGTAATAGCAAAAATAGAAACCCGTAATGCTATACATAATTTAGGAATGATTCTTCTAGAGGGTCTTACAATTCCCAATTTTGGAATACTCATAGCCCGAGGAGATCTTGCTGTAGAGGCAGGATTTGAAAATTTATCATTAATTCAAGAGGATATTTTATGTCTTTGTGAAGCAGCTCATGTACCTGTTATTTTAGCTACCCAAATATTAGAAACATTAGCTAAAAGTGGATTACCTACTAGAGCCGAAATTACTGATGCAGCAAGAGGTCAAAGAGCTGAATGTGTAATGTTAAATAAAGGTAAATATATCGTTGAAGCAGTAAAGACTCTTTCATTATTGTTACAGACAGAAGAGAAGCATAATATCAAAAAACGCCAAATATTTAAGGATTTTACATGGCAATGCGGAGTTTTTGATATCGATGATAAAATAGTAAATACAAAATAAAAACTTTATTTTTTCAAAATTTGGGATACCGTAGAATTTAAATTTTATGTAAAAAAAAATAAAAATATTACGAAGCAGTGTTAGAATGATGCTATAACCGTACTATTTAAATAGAATTTTTTTAATGTTAAGATATAGTGACCAATATTTATATGCACTAAAATAAAATAAACTGAGTTGAAAAATTTATTATTTGAATAAAATTTGATCTTTCAAATATTCAAATAT
>JALDXL010000352.1:0-2609 GCA_032155045.1 Nitrososphaerales archaeon | reverse complement strand
CATTTTCAATATTTTGTATATTTTGTAGATTTTGTTCAATTGGTCATTTTGTAACATTAAGATAGTAAGATATATTTAAAATCCGTGGGATGAAAGGAGAATGAAAAATTATATTTTAACCATTCATTCTGAAAACAGTAATATATAGAATGATAGTTTTGTAGTTAAATTTTAAAGAAAAATAGATAATAAACCTCGAGAATTTGTTTATTATATTAATTGAAATAATTAAATAAATTATTATACTATAACAAACATCTTAGTAATTTACTATTTTTAGAATAAATCATAATGATATATTTTAATATCTGCTATGTGAAATCTCTGAAAGCTCAAGTTATCATTATTCTGTTTCAAGAAAAGAATACTTATTTGTAGTTTTTATTTTATATAAAATATATTATCTTGTCGCAAGAAGAGCTAGGCACATCAATAATTTTGGAAGAAATAGATCAAATAAATTCTGGTAATGTAAAAGTTAAAGAAAATGGTTGTGTTGCATGTCACATCTTATTTACGTTAGCCACCAAAATGCAGAAAAATGAACAAGAAGTTTCTGAACTATTATCAGAAATTCTTTCCAAAAATCAAAGGTTAAATGATCTTTTTATTGAAATTGTCGAAAATATACATATGAAACAACGAATGATGGGTATTCCATTTGTAATAAAAAATAGAGAAGCAAAAGATCGTTATGTTGATTCAAATTTTAGAACCTACTTAGAAGAATTAAGAGATGATTTAATAAATTATAATACAGATATAATATTGCGTAAATTACTTTTATCATCGATTTCATTACAATTAGCACAAAATATAGGAATCGACTATCATGCGGCTACTGAAGAGCTTTATTATTATCTTCGTAAAAATGAATACAATACAAATCAAGATATAATGCGACTTATAGATCGGTTTAATGCAAAAAATAGAAAAAGAAACACAGAAACTTAACATTAAACGAGAAACTTAATGGTAGAAGGATAAAACTATCTGAAGATAAATCCAAAGACAGAGTTGAATAGAGAAAACAACAAAATAGCAGAAAAAAATCGAATATTTCATTTTGCATGGCTCATGGGATAATAGTTGGGTAGCATACTGTTTCCGTTATATGTGGAGAATTATATTTTTCCCAAAAATAATTTTCAATGTCTATAAGCTAAGAGGTCCTTTCTACGGTCATTGCTTAGAAATAATAGAAAAGACTCATCTCTTGATCTATTACCCTAGGGCTATGATTTTAACTATTATTAAAATTTTAAATATTTCAAAGTATATTATAATCAAAGCACAGTAATTGTTCAAAGAAGTAAACATATCTAAGATATTTGTCTAAAAAACTGCTACCATGATTGATTTTTCATAAAGAGGAAAAGTAGGAAGTTGCTATCTAGGCTCATCCTTCTTCTCTTTTCTCTTTTGTTACTAAATTTTATTAATTGTGATTAATGCAAAATAATAGTATATATTATATAATTTAAAAGTTACATCATAATATATAATAGTTATTTAATTTTAAAAATATAATACTATTGAAAAATTGTAGAGTGATAGGATGTTTGAATAGTTTTTTATGATTATTGAGATTTTAGGAACTTAATTTAAACATTATTTAGGGCCATTAAAAAAATGAGAATACGTTTGTTTAAATATAAAAATACTTTTCGATTTAGTACTATAATCAAGAAACTTTAATACAACATACTATTAAAGTAATTATGGATAAATGATTCTATATTGTTAAATAGCAATCGTCTTATTGTATTATATGCCATTTGACTTTGACGATCGAAAGACTGATGAAGATAAAGAAGCTAATCATTCAAATCATTCCCTTCAGGATGGAAATGACCTTGAAGATGTTGATAAAATATCTGATATCTTAAATCCAGATGAAAAAGTATTGCTAGTTGCAAAACAATCAAAAATATTACCAGGAGGCTCAACCCTTACTCCAAATACGATTTATGCAACTGACAGAAGAATTATAATCAGAGATCCATATATGCTAGGCATTAAAGCAAACATAGTAGATATACCATATGATATAATAACAAGCTTAAACCTTGAAAAGGGTTTATTGTCATCCAGAATTACATTTAAAGCTGTAGGTCTAATAAGCTCTAGTAAGAGGGGTATGATGGATAGTATAGTTGAAGGAGAAGATGATCAAGAAGGAGTAATTGAAGCCATTCCTAAAGATAAGGCAGATGATTTAATGGAAATTATTCGTTCTGGAATGAAAGATAACATTAAATCACCTCCAGAAAATAATAGTGCACATGAATTAGTTACTCAGAAAGATAACATTAAATCACCTCCAGAAAAGAATAGTACACCTGAAATAGTTACTCAGAAAGATTATGTCAGTGATAAAAATAGTGGATCATTTTCAGTTGCTGATGAATTAGAGAAATTAACAAAATTGAGGGATAAAGGAGAACTAACTGACCAAGAATTCAATCAAATGAAACAAAATCTTATTAACAAAAATAACAATCTTAAATAAAATTCTTAACATTTCTTTACTGTCTCAAATATAAATTAACAAATCTTAATGTTAGATGATGATTACAATAATTAATAATCTATTTAATAGTTCATTA
>JALDXL010000351.1:0-2609 GCA_032155045.1 Nitrososphaerales archaeon | reverse complement strand
TTTACAACATCCGAAAATGTTTTGAATTGAATATATAAAAATTAGATATTAAAAGATATAGTTTTTTATTATTTACTTATTATTTTATCAATATTTTCATTTTCTAGAGCTTTAAGACTTATTCTTTCAAATTCGTTTAAGTATTGTTTATTTCTAGATCGCCATTTTTTATTTACAAGGTCTTTTGTAAATAACCACATATCAGCAATAACATAGCTTTGCCATTGGATAAATTCATCTTCTAATTCTTTGTCATGCTTTAATATAAAACCTAATCTATCATAAGTAGATGCTACATTTTTCGCTGCTTCTTCGGTTGCAGGGTCGATTTTGAAAATTAAACTATCATCATTATTACTCCCCTCTTTTAACTGATTCAAAATTTTATTTTTTCTAAGAGCCTTCCTTGATTGAATAAATTTTTCATCTTCTATGATTCGAATAAGATTTGTAACATTTAAAAACAGATCGGCTTGTCTTTTACGTTTACTCTCTTTATGAGTTCTTAAAATCCTGACCAATGATAATCCAGTAGCTATTAATGAAAAAATGAATGAAAATATTATTATTGGTTCCAACTAGTTTGATAATGTAATTAAATTTATTTCCTTTATTTATTGTTGCTTTTGCAATTCTAAATATTTTTTACTCTATATTATGAAGTTAAATATTCATGACAAGAAGAAAATAATACTGATTTCATTAAAATGGCAAAAGAAATGAATTTTACTTTGGGTGAACCAGTCTATACAGAAATATTTCTAATACCAAAATCTCAAGATAATAAAGACGATACAAATAATTAAACTAGTTCTGTATATTCTCTTGCAGATAACGTAACTTTAAACGGTATGCAAATATTCTCTACATGCAATGATCTTATAGTACCATGAGAATATGACACTAGCTCAATTACAAACGGTAGAGCACTTTGTACTCCTGACGATGGTAACTCAAGATTTAAGTTGTTTAGATATAGCATTCTTTGATGCAAATGCAACAGGAAATCTGGAATTTCTTAAAAGTATTGTAGAAGTTAATAAAGAAATAATATATGAAAAAGGCATGTTTTTCAATTGGCAATTAAACTAAAATTTTAATAAGTATCTAAACAAAAAAAATCTATTTTTAAAGTAAAAATATACTCATGGCGAAAAACTACTCGATTCATGATCAATTTCAATGATATAATAAGTATTTCACATAGGATGCTAATGTAATAACTTTAGAGTATCTAAAAAATTAATATTGTTTATATGTTATTTTAAGAACATATGGACAAATCTTCAAACACTGTATCTGGAAGTAATTATACCACCACCTATGAAAATATAACATATAACAAAAAACGATGCAGTTGGACACGAGAAAATAATCCGCTTATGATAGAATATCATGATAAGGAGTGGGGTGTACCTGTACATGACGATCGTATGCTCTTTGAATTCCTTATTCTCGAAGGTGCTCAAGCGGGTCTTACTTGGCAAACTGTTTTGAATAAGCGTGAAAACTACCGTAAAGCCTTTGACGACTTCCATGCTTACAAAATCGCGCGTTATGAGACAGAAGACGTGAATCGACTTCTCGGTAATTCGGGTATTATTCGTAATCGCTTAAAGATTACATCTACTATTCAAAATGCCAAAGCATTTTTGGAGATTCAAAAAGAATTCGGTACTTTCGATGTCTATATCTGGCAGTTTGTAGACTCCAAGCCTTTAAATAACAAAATCAAAACAATTAAAGATATTCCAACCAGTACTAAGGAGTCAAAAGATATGAGCAAAGATTTGCTCAAACGTGGTTTCAAGTTTGTTGGACCTACTATCTGTTATGCATTTATGCAGGCAGTAGGCATGGTAAACGATCATGAGATGAAATGTTTTCGATACAAAGAGTATTAAAGAGGTTATATAGACTCATTTTATAATTAGTTGTTCAAATATCTAGAAATTTTGGTAATTGCTATACCGTTTTACCTAAATGTAAAAATTCTGCATTACTATTCCTACCGAATCAATTCTTTTCTAAATGGTTTTTCAAATAATGTATATGTTCTCTAAGAATATTTTAATTTATTATCATCAATACTCACTGTATTGCTTCTCATATATTTCAATTAGAGTATATGAAGTTCTCTTGCAAACATGTATTGAAATATGAATACGGAATAAAGATTTGGAGCATTGGTTCAATGCAGACCAATAACCAAAATTATTGATTTCCAATTGGAATAAAAAAGCTGCAGAGATTGTTCATTTGTTGCAGTTAAGACATGATGAATCAAATCTTTGAATTCAATTCCAGATAGACATATAACTTCTATATTTGTTGTTACATGACTCCAATAGCTTGAAAGTGTACCTTAAACTCAAAATACAGATACAGAGTACATTGTTATAATTGTAAATATTCTATATTTCTTTCAAATTAAAACAACATATGTTAAACAGGATATTTAGAGATAGATATTTCGTTAACTTCAAATTTAATCAAATGTAGCCATTTTCTATTATTTTTATCATGATATAGTTATTAAACGAATTTATCGAGCCATAAAAACCATCAAATAAAAAAAAGTTAATTGATAAATAAAAAAATAAAAAAAT
>JALDXL010000350.1:0-2611 GCA_032155045.1 Nitrososphaerales archaeon | reverse complement strand
TCTTTCATGTATACATAAAATATTTGTCGGTGTCATGATAATTGCAGTCGTTAATATACAATCATAGTCTGTAAGATGTATATAATGTATGCTAGACAATTCTTGACCCTTATTATCAAGATATTCGTGATTGTTCTGATTTACATATTCTTCTCACAGATATATCAAAATTCATATCATTTTAAAAATAAGTTCTAACAATAAAAGCTAAATACTACGTAGCAGAACCCTACTACATGGAGGGCACTACTCCCGACGCGCCCGTAGTTTTCTCGGGTTCACTATATCCTAAACAATTGTATTATACTTATTAACACATACAAAAATAATTGAAAAATGAGAAAATGACAATTGTACTATTTGCTTAACGGTAGGCTAAAGTAAAATGTTGCTCCTTTACCTTCAGTATTATTCTCAGCCCATATCCTTCCACCATGTGCTTCTACAAT
The DNA here is from genome assembly GCA_032155045.1 of Nitrososphaerales archaeon. GTDB lineage: Archaea > Thermoproteota > Nitrososphaeria > Nitrososphaerales > Nitrososphaeraceae > TH1177. The sequence goes on along the minus strand of JALDXL010000350.1, from coordinate 2,162 downwards.
ACCCTTTGATATATACAACCCCAATCCTGTACCTGTCTCAGATTTGGTAACGAATTTGGAAAATAATCTGTCCTGTATATCAGGGTCAATACCCACTCCTCTATCTCTTATACTAATAATAACCTCCTCATCGCTGCTACCAGTATTACCTTTCTTATAAGCTTGGTTGGATTTTATGGCTGTAAAGACTGTTATAGTGTCCTCACCGAGACTATTACCATCATCGCTATTGCTACTACTATTTTTCTGTGTAAATTTAATGGCGTTAACTAAGAGATTTGATATAACCTCATAAATTCTAATTTTATCTGCTTCTACAACTATAGGATTTAATTTCGGATCAGCAAATGTTATCTCTACTTTGTGTCTTAATTTTAAATCATCTATTATATTTCTTATCTTTTCGTTAATGTTAAACTTCTCCTTGTTGAGGCTTAAACTTTGGCTCTCAATTCTTGAAACATCCAATATACTATTTGTAAGTTTTTCAAGTCTCACGGCGTTTCTTTCTATAGCATTTATCATTTCATCTCTTCTTTCAGGATATGTTCGTAATAATTGTGACATTCCTAGAATAGCTTGAGTAGGGGTCTTCAATTCGTGACTTGCAATATTAATAAACTCTTTTTGCATTTTATCATTAACTTTTAATTGTTTATTAGCCACTCCAAGTTGTTTATTTGATTCATTTAGCTCTCTTGTTCTTCTTTCAACTTCCTCATTTAAGTTGCTACTCCATCCTATAAGAAATATAATGAAAACTACAATTGCAGCCGTAGTGCCAGCAAGAAGTGAAAATGTCTCTATTCTTTGTGTAAGAATTACATCATTGATCTGTGAATATATTACAGAAGTGGGAGTTACTGCAGATACAAAGTATATTGGTTTTCCTTGCACATAAATTGGGTAACCCGTATTTAGTCTTTCGCCAATTCCAAAATCATATACAGCATAGCCTGGCTGTCCTCTAAGTAATTGGCTATATAGATTATACTGTAACTGATTATTGTGGAAGAATTGCTGAACCTGATTTCCAAAATAGTTCTTTCCTAATAATTCTGTATTTGGATTGGCTATGTAATTTCCTTTTTTATCAAAAACTACCAGAAAATTTGACTTAATATTGTAAATGTTGCCATAATGTGCAAAGAACTCTGTAGTAGGAATTAGTGCTCCTACTAATCCCATATATTTTCCAGTCTTGATATTTATTATTGGATAAGTTATCGCTATTCTGTATTTGCCATCTCTCCCCTCAAAACCATCGGAAAATATTGGCATTAAAGTGTTTTTTGTATCTCTTATCCAGTCCCTATAGGAAAAATTGATTCCAATAAATGCTTCTTGTCCAATTGGGGCTAGGCTGCTCCTTACAATGTTGTTTTTATCTAAAATGAAAAGTCTATCTACTTTAGTAATATTAGCCATTTGAACATACATTTGTTGCATAGACTTTTTGGTTGTATTGCTGAATAAATCGCCTTCTTGCAAATATGCTGAGTTTGCTAAATCCTGAAGCCTAGCCATAATTGAATCAAGGTCAGAACCAATATGTTGAGAAATAGCTAATGCAGATTCTATCTGGCGTTGTTTTTGTTGTTCAAATAGGCTATTTCTAATGTCCCTTTCTGTATTATTTTGAAGATAAAAAAACAAACTATAAGAAATAACAATAATTGATATGATAAAAATGATGGTGAGTTCCTTTGTCTTCCTATCAGAAAAATTGGGATATTTTTTTAGCGATACCATGTATATTATAATTATATTTGTTGTCTACCTATTATTATAAGTTCAAAAGTGCCTGTAAAAATCTTCTCCAATAAAACAACCATTAAAAATCCTAATTTTTCATGAAGTGTTGGGACAAAATAAACTAAAATAAGTTTCTAATAATAAAAGCTAAATACAAGTTAATAATCTATCTACAATAGTAGACTCCTCTTTTAGAACCGCTATCGATATTCCTCTGGATTTGAGATAATATTCTACTCTCATCTATATTAATTTATGACTATAATATTTCTTTATACTCTTCTTATTGTAGTTTATTTAAAATATTCACTATGGCAATTTTAGATTCAAAAAATCATTATAATTAATAATCTTTCTTTGAATCAACTATCCCACGTTACCTTGACCTATGACATACAGACACACAA
>JALDXL010000349.1:0-2614 GCA_032155045.1 Nitrososphaerales archaeon | reverse complement strand
ATATTGAATGTTAATTCATATATTATATTGAATGATATGTATGTTGAATGTTACCCATAATTTATAAAAATAATATAATTAGAATTTAACTTCAAAGAAGTATTGATAGCTTTTATAATAAATTATCGGCTCTGTTAAGTTAACGATAAATCTATAGCTGTGAATATACTCATCTTATGTTATGGTCATAACATTTGAAAGAAAAAGGACATCCACTATTATAGTAATGTACTCTTTGTATTTGTACTTTCTTGGTTTGAGTTTATCAATACCTCCAAAGCATTAGTAATATTCAAGGATGAGAAGAGGAGTTACGTGTCTGTCTGGAATTGGATTCAGAAATTTAGTCAATATGCCCTTTATAAGAGGAAAAGAGTAACAGCATTCATAATTGATGAAACTGTTATTCAGATTGGCTGGAAACACTACTATTTGTGGATAACAATAGAACCTTTACATAAAACATTACTTGGAATACACATTTCAAATGAAAGAAACATGTTGTAGCAGAGAATTTCATTAGATCTCTTGTATCCAAATATAGTAGACATACAGTTTACACAGATGGTGGAACATGATATCCTCAAGCATGTAGATTCTTACATCTTAAACAAGATTGCATTCATCTTTAGAGAAGAGTCTGATAGAAAGAGTAATTCAGTATTTCAAGGATAGGATTGAGAGTTTTGATGACTACTGCCATTGTAATAAGAATAACAATTGTGATCTACAACATGCATACAATTGGATAAGATTATTATTTATTTCTATAATACGATAATAAAAAATAAAATTCTAGTTATAGGCGAGGTGAAATTAACTTAAGTTAATAGCACCAAATTATCTATCAAACATTTTATGTTATAAAGATTTATTAGAATTATCTTCCTTGTATAAAACATTAGTAAATATCTTTCCAGGCCTAGACACATAGGCAGGAATCCCCACTCCTATAGCAATTATTGTACTTTTTTGATTTGAGTGTGGAAGAAACGATTCTATTACTTCATCATCGTAAAATGTTGAACCAGAAGCACCTAGTCCTTGAGAATATGCTGTAAGATAAATTTTTCCAGCACATATCCCTCCTTCTAATTGGACGCTTCGATAACCGCGATTTCCTAATTTTTTCAAAATTATATCCAGATTTGTCAAAAGAAAAAATACTACACTTGCATCACTGAATAACTTTTGATCCAAACACAAATGTCCGGCTATTTCTCTACTACATCCTTTTTCAAGTTCTTCTATTTTATTTTCTAGTCGATTATAATAATATTTACCAGCTTGTAAATTAGTGACTGAATTTGCTATAAAATATATTTCAATAAGACTTTGTTTATCAGTAATAAAATCAAAAGGTATGTTTATACTGGCAAGGTAAAGTATGTCTTGAAGTTGTGTTAAGGTTATAGGATTCTTTGAAAATCTCCTTGTTGATCCGCGGTGTAAAATTAGATCTCCAAGATTATATTTACTATTAAGAGTACTTTCATCATAATTTTTTTTATTATTATATGAATTAAGATTTTCTTTATTTGACATCGATGAAACCCAATTTATAATTTCTTCCACGTTATTCAGATAAGAAGATTCATGAATTTTCCATATTTCTGGATAAATAGTTTCTCCATGTTTAGAAATTGGTTTCGTTTCACATTTTAGAGTGGAAAGTTTAATTTGATCAAATAGATTAGTTTCATTATATGTGTATTCACTGTCAATTGTAGCTAATGCTATAGTAGCTTCTTTTTGATTCTTTAATCCAAGTAATCTATTAATGAGTTCATCTTGATATCCCTGAATGATTTGAGAAGAGAAGCAATTATTGTTACATAAAGCTAGAAAATTGGCTAAAATCACGCCTGCATCCCAAAACCAATGTCGATAAGAACGAGTTTGATATTTCCATGAATTTCTCCATGCTATGGAAGTAAAAATTATAGTGATTGGACTTTGAATGACTCTCTTATTATTTCCAGTAGCGGAAAATAAGATTGATCTAAAATCGCCTTTTCTTATCTGTGTTAAAGTAAAATTGGCTGGACAAAAATGGTAGACACCTGCATCAAGTTTTTGGATCTTTTGACAAATTAAATATATTTCAATTGGGTATAATGCACCAGTGGCCGATGCTGCTCTCATATAATATGTATTATTATTAAAATTAATTTTTCGTGTAATTCCAGCGGAAAAGAAAAGAATTTGGGTTAATGTGTTTAAATCAATTTGTTGCTGTTCAGTTAAATTCGAATTTGAATTTATTATTCTTTGCTTTAGACACATGATAGAATTTTTATTCGGATACGGAAATGAAGTTGGTAAATTTATCTTTTGTTTATTTAAATATAGTTTAAAAGGAAATGGTTTATTTTCCCAATCCATATAGTGACTATTAAGATAGACGCTTATTGGAGAATGTTTTGTAATCTCATGGAATTTGTATGCAATATTGATATTTTGATTCAATGAATATTAATTATATTATACAAAAAAATTATTTAAAGAGACCTGTTATCTGGCCCCAAATATCATCTAAGATATTTCCACCTTTTTCAGTAGCATTTTGTGCTGGTGGTGCTGTCTCTTGTGCTGGTGGTGCTGTCTCTTGTGC
>JALDXL010000348.1:0-2621 GCA_032155045.1 Nitrososphaerales archaeon | reverse complement strand
AAAATCCAAATAGGAGATAGATACCATGCTTGTGTGGCTAGTGAAGACTTGAGACCACCAGAAGGTTCTGAATGTGAAAAAAGAATAATAAAAAACCTTGACAAGGTGAGTGGATTATATGCAAGATAATTGGATCAGACAGACAAAATAAAACATATGACAATAACTTGATCTATTTAATTTATTTACACAAAAATAATATATAAAAAGATTATTTCAACATTAATCAAAATGACTATATAACATAGAGTGCATTATTAACACAGATTGCGTGTTTTAAATATAGCAATTGACGCAGATGGCTCTCCTTCAGGATATATTTCTTGGCACAATCACTTTAACAACAAAAGTAAAATAAGATTTTTAAAACCTTCACAAAAAAATGAAAGATTTGGTATCCAGAGAATGGAAATGCTTGCGATATTTTTTGCCATATCAGACAACATCAGAACCTTCAAAAGATTAAAAAGGACAAAACAGATAGTTATCATTAGAAGTGATTCACGTTCTACTATCGAACAATTAAATAATAAAGGAAACATAAAAGATAAAATCATTCAAAGAATTTATGAATCAATTAAAAGACTGCTTGGGAAAATTTCATATACAATAGTTTTTGATTATTTACGAAGGACTAAAAATAAAGCGGGTAAGATTTTAGAGAACATATTTAGAAAAAATTTTAAATATTTAACTAAGGAAACTCTATCAAAAAAAATGGGAAAACAATTATCCTCTTATAAATATAATGATTGTAATTTGCATTATTGTACCGCTATAAATTATGATTTAAAATTAGTTATGGCGTGCTAACAATTTAGATATTATTAAAATATAAATCGAATCTATTAAATTCTTTTAAATTACTTTATTATTGAATTTTAGATTATATTTTAAATTAAATATAAGAAAAATAAAAAACTACAACACATTAGGAATAATAAGTATCAAAAATTTAACTATAAAAAAAATTAGAAGATGGTATATAAATTCTAGATTTATTATCCGCATTTTTATTATGGTTTGATTAATATTTACATTTGGATATATTAAAGATAAATGTAAAGTTATCAGGTGAATTTCTCGGATTAAACAAGTATCAAGTAATTGGATGAATACAAAATTAAATAGAAAATAATATCTTATTTATTCTTAAATAATAAATTTGTAGTATTTTGAAAATTATATTAATTCAAGATATATTTTAATAATCTCATATAATTCCCTTAATTGCTTACATTAGGGATTCTATTATTTTATTTTTACAGAATTATTGATATCTATTATTAACTTTCAGATGGTAACCTATAGATAATAATATTTTATCCGATTATTGGTAATGTAAATTTAAATATTGCTCCAACACCATTTTCGTCATTCTCAGCCCATATTTTCCCACCATGTGCTTCCACGATATTTTTACAAATATACAATCCTAAACCCGTACCAATACTAGAATCACTAGTTGTAAACTTCGAAAATAACTTAGGGAAAACATCTTTTGAAATACCTTCACCAGTATCCTTTACGCTTATGATAACTTTATCTTTTTTATCTACCTCTAATTCGACGGTAACAATTATTGATTGGTGGTATGTAGTAAATTTTAAAGCATTATCTACAAGATTACGTATAACTTGTGTTAATCTATCTTTGTCAGCTTGTACTATAACAATTTCGTCTTTGTGACTAAAATCATATACGATTTTTGCTTGTTGTTGTTTGAGATCTTTATTTATATATTCCTTTAGTACTTCAGAGATTAATAAATGAAGATTTAGCTTTTCTTTTTTAAGTATTAATGATTGACTTTCTATCTTCGTTACATCTAGCACATTATCCGTAAGTCTTTTAAGCCTGTTTGCGTTTCTCAAAATAATTTCCAACAATTCATGTTGTTCTTTATCTTGGATCTTTGAATAGATAATATCCGTCAATCCTAATATAGGCTGAATAGGAGTTCTTAATTCATGCGCAGCTATATTAATGAATTCTTCCTTCATCTTTTCTGATTCTTTCACTTTTTTGTATTGAATATTAAGCATCTCATTACTTTCTCTCAATTTAATGTTATAATGAATACTTGATAATGCTAATCCAATAATATTTATGAAATAACTTATATCTTTCAATAGATGTGCTACATTATGTGCAGTATCAAAGTGGTATTTAGAATAAGACATAATTATTTGACCAAATATATCAAACATTATTGAAAGAAGTATGCTGACATACAGAACATCTTTATTTTCATAAATTTTATTCTTATAAAAATAGTAAATTGAAAATATGAATAATATTAAAGGAAAAAGTTCGTATGGTCTATGTAAAGGAAAATGATCAATGACAGAAAATGGAAAAACAACAAAAAGGGAGCTTATAGCTATGACAGATGCAGATGAAATACTTGCTATAAGATAGATGATGAGTATTTTTGATAATTTATTTTTATTATTTTTGTTTGACAATATTTGTTCATTTTCTTGAATATTTAAAGATGCTGAAAGAAAACTATTATATTTGATAATAGCTACGAGTAACATAGCACTAAGAAATAAACGCCCTGCAAACCAAGTCTGTGGAATAAAATATTTTAGAAAAATAGTATCATCCATATTTAG
>JALDXL010000347.1:0-2621 GCA_032155045.1 Nitrososphaerales archaeon | reverse complement strand
TCCTAACACAAATTTAATTTATATGACAAATACATTTTCAAATGGAGTTATAGTAATTAGTGGACAAACTGATAGTATTGTTGTTAGATTATCTGTGGAAATAAATCCAAAAAATTCAGGTATAATTGAATGTAATAATTCAAAATTACAATCACAAAATTTTTTATTATACTCTGTAAATGGCGAAATTAAATGCACCGCTCATGCATCTAGAGGATATTCATTTGATTTTTGGTCCAATATGACGGATATAATATCAAATAATACAAATCCTCTAATCCTAAATGTTACAGGAAATGACTTACTGATCGCTAATTTCAAACCTTCAATTTCAACTGAAACTTATATAGGAATGGTTGCTGCAATAATAGGATCTACATCCATATTTGCGGGCTGGTATTTTAGAAAAAGAGAAAGAAGCTATCTAAACAAAAGTATGAATAGAATAGATTATACTTATTATGCATTAAAAAATGATAGAGAAGAAGGAGTTAAACAATTAGAACTTATTCAAAAAGAAATAACCAATTTATTTAAAAAGGGAAAACTAACAGATTCTCATTATAATATTCTTGATAAAAGAATAACTGATTTAATCAATTCATATTTCAGAGAAGATTAAATGATCTTCATTTTTTTGGTTCAAACATTATTAATTTATATCGCTATAACGGAATAACAAGATTATTCCATTACAACATGATTTACAATCACACATGTTATATTTATCTATTATAAACATGAGTTCTAAAAGTTTACATAATCAATCGTAACCGATCACAAAATATACATAATAAAATGATCGAGTGGTTTAAATTTTTATAATAATAATATCAAATCAAAGAATATTCTAAAATTTCTGATACTGTACTTTATGTTTTTCTAAGTGACATGATTCTGAACAATAGTAATCATTACACATATAACAAAAAACAGGATAATCCTGAGTCTTCTTACCACAATTAGCACAACAACTGGTCATATCCATATATAGAAATACGTTATTCTAATATCTAAATTTTATCCTAGAAAATTAAATACTAGTTTGAAACAGCAAATCTACGTTGTATAGATATAGATATCCTCTGATATTGGTTTTTGTTTTTAATCGAATTTTGATACCGTATTATTATCTACAATTAATTAGTGTAATTAATTTTAGAAATGGAGTATTAATAAGGTAGATTGTATTAATAAGGTAGATTATAATTATAGATTAGTTATAATAATTTTTAAAATTGTTTTTATAATATTGAATAGTATGATATTGACAATGACTGAAAACATGTCTCATAGGTCTAATGATTATAAAAGAGATGCTCAAAATGATGACATTAAATCCTTAGTATTAGGGCTATTTGCCTTGATAGGATTTATTATCCTTGTTTATTCTATATTTGTTGCAATTGTAGGTGAACCATTAGCATCAATAGCAGATACAATCTTTATTGCTGCGATTATTGGTTCTTTTACTTTAGTAGCAACCATCGTTGGTCAGATATTTTTAAAGAAATAATTCTATATATTTTATGACTTCAAATGTACAATTGTCAATATTGAATTTGTATTATATTAATATGATATATAAAACAAAGCTGACATAAAATAAAATATACAATAGATATATATTATTATCCTAAAACTTAATCTGTTTTCTAAAAATCATTAATAAGTATATTATACCATCATTTAGCAGAAAAATACGTTTTTGCTGATTTGCCTACATTTAACTAATGTACTTCCTATTAAATACCTTCATTAGAATCTAACCAAAAATCAATCCATTCGTCGTTATCATCTTCCAGCTGTCATTTTATTTAAATATACTAATACGTTGCTACGCTATTCCTACGAACGACATAAATAATATCATTTAATTTAACATTTCTTTCAGATTTTTATTGCTTATTATGATCGTACTGTTATTATTTACTCGTAAATCAACTAAAAGATCACTCATTCTATATTACTCTTTTAAGATACAGAATTAATTTGCCAACGCCAAAAAATGAAAAACAATAGAACTACATTTAAATTTCAAGAGTATTATCTAACCAAATTAAAATATTAGAATAAACTTCATATATTAAAAGAATAACAAAAAAAGAATTGTCAAGATTTAAAAGAAAACTAGGATATGTACTCGGCATCTTCTTTATTTTAACTAGTTTATATGGTTTTGCAGTTATTCTACATACTCAAACTTTAAGTAAAACTTTTACGATGATTATATTGACTACATCCATTTTCGCGATAGGAATAATTTTCATTTTTTTAGCTCGTAGAATAAAATAATTATATTTTGAATTTAAACTCTTTTTTATTAATTGCTAATAACAAATACCTTCAACTTTTATAATTTAAAAACATTTTTTATTATTTCTAATTGTTTTTATCAATATCATCTATTCAAATAATATCTACAAACATGTTTCTAATACACTAATCTCTAAAGTAATAGTACTTTTATTATATGGCTAATTCCTCATAATAATACTGATTACCAAATTAGTCTATTAGTAATTAATGATTGTAATGATTCGTCAAATAAACTTATTGTAGTTATGGCTGTGTTAACTTAACGAAAGAGCTAAAGCTATGAATGTTCTATTTCTAATCTA
>JALDXL010000346.1:0-2623 GCA_032155045.1 Nitrososphaerales archaeon | reverse complement strand
ATTAAAGTAATAGATGTTCCCTGTAAAAAGATTAGAAAAAATGCATGAGGAACTAAATCGTTATTATTTACAAGTTGTTACTTATCCAAAAGCAGATCCAAACTACGTATATATTTCAAATAAATTGTCAAAGAATCTGTCAGAACTAGATAGTATTATTAAAGATATAAGGAAATACAATTACAATAACAAAAATAATCCATTGATTCATATAATAAATAAATAATCTTCTCAATATACTATCTATTATTTTTATATTTAATGTGTAAGAAAATAAATTTTAAATTAAAATAAACCAAAACTATTTTTGATACCAAATTAAAGCAATTTAGAAATATCCATTGTAGCAAACTAGATGTGTAATTAATTACTATATTAATTTAAATAAAGATCGAATTATCATATTAAACATTTCAATGAGATAATTCAAAATATACTTAAATATGATTTTTTATGTTTAAAAATTGCAGATGTTTAAGAAATCCATAGCCATAATAGACGATGATCCAGATTTATTAAATATTTATAGTGATGTTTTAAAGATGAGTGGCTATATGGTTTCTAGTTTCACTGACCCTCTTTTGGCATACAAAAAAATCAAGGAAAATCCAAATAAATATTCATTAGTAATTGTCGACGAGAAAATACCCAAAATAAATGGATTATTTCGCAGTACTGAACTTTTAGAGATAAATCCAAAACTAAATGTAATAATATTAAGTAATTTCAAGAATTTCAAATATAACTATAAATTTAGTATTCTGAAAAAACCTGTATCCATATTGAAATTAATTAATGTTGTAAATGAAAGTGTAGCCAAATCTCTTTCTCATGACGACAAATTCTAAATTATTTTTGTTAATTAATATAATTTTAATCAGTTTAGAGATAAATAATTATTTTCGTAATATATTGTATTGTGCAACTCTTGATAGATTAATATCAATTCTGCAATTATCTCGTCGGGAGTAATACCGATATCGGTTCTAAAATAAGAGTCTACTATTGTATGTATACTACGTAGTATTTAGCTTTTATTTTAAGAACTTATTTTATTTCATAATTGTTAAATGAATAGATTAGATGATGGTGATGATTAGTATTATTGATATAGTATTATTTATCCAAATATGAAATTTAACCTTTAATATAATGTTATACTGCTATTAAGTTTTGATTAGGTGTTTAAAGAAAATAATTATGAAAGACAAATAATAATTTTTATAAATACTTCCTCTCTTTATAAGAAGAAATCAGCAGAGCATATAGACAATTTAGCTAAGCATATTATAAAGGGGATTAAAACAATTGACAAATTGTGTACAACAGTTTATCATACTAGTGGAACCAACGTAATCTATTATATCCCATCCTAGAGAGGAACGGAATTATCTAATAATTTAAAAACAATAGAAAAAATTGATAATGTCGACTATTATCTATTATATAGTGATTATTTGGAAGAAATTAATATAGCAAAAGAAACTCATGATTATTTCAAGGCATACTTGGGTTGTTCAGTTATTGAATACTACGGTAAAAAAATATTAAGAGAATATTTTATAGAAAATAAAACAGCAATTAAAGATAACAAAATTCAAAAAATAAATCTTGAATCTATAATAATTTTATTATACACACATGGAAAAATTACAGAAGGAGTTTATTCTGATATGATAAAGATTAAAAAATTGCGTAATGACTTTATTCATTATGGTCTTATTGAAATATTGCCACGAGAAGCATTTAAAGAAATAGCTGAAAATATTGATAAAATTCAAAAATGTATCTTAGAATTAAAATCATGTCTATAAATTACCTATAAAGATAAAATTTAAAATTGTAAATATAATTTTTTTATTAATGAAGAATTCTTTTTAAGTGATGACAATTTGAAAAAAAGAGAAAGATTAGCATATCCTCAAATGATTAAAGCAATAACAGAGAAAGATTCTATTATAGTTGTCTTTTCTCCTATAAAGTTGTCAGGTTTAATAAATTATAAATAAATAAAAAATGATTTATAACAATTTGTATAATTCTCGGTTCATATTTTTATATTTTATTTACTTCTATACTTATAGTTAATCATATCCTTAAATATTATATTACTATATTGTAAAATTTATGGATGGAACTCCTGTATATTGTTCCTGTTTGGATTTTACAAATAGATCATTGAAGAATCCGCTTGGGACGATTGATCCCGAATTATCTAAAATAATTTTTTATTATATTTTATTATTTAAGAGTTCTCCAAGGGCTTATTTTTATCCTCTTTTTCATCCACTTTTTTCTCTTTCTTGCCGAATAATTTACTGAACATATTACAGAACATGTTATTATATAGGTGAAGAAAGTATTAAAGTATTTAGTACTTTTACAATAACAATCAGAAAATCCTTGTACTGAATAATATTGGATGAATTTTTAATATGTTTATTTTGGATTGATATAATATTTAATCTGTCATTAATAACATATATTATTAAATTCAAATTTGAAAGTAAAAAGTAAAAAAAAATTTTCTATGCAGTTATAGAAAGTGGTTTTTCTTCTTTAAATCGCTTTTCTTTTTCTAGTTTTTTATTAGGTATTTCCTCTTTTTCAGGAATTTCATATC
>JALDXL010000345.1:0-2628 GCA_032155045.1 Nitrososphaerales archaeon | reverse complement strand
CTCTGATTTTTGCTATTTTCTAATAAGTGTATAACATTTCATAAATACAATAATTAGTATTTGAAGACAATTATTTAGAAAAAGATATTATAATAAAAATTTGACCTGAAATAAACCATGAAATTTTTTTTAAATACAATTATCCAAAATAAAACAATTTTTAGTACAATAAAGGGAACAATTTCTACTGAAGATAACTAATCAACTATAAATTGAAATTCTTTTGATGCAAATTTGGTAAAATGATGATATTCAGGTCATAGAGATATAATATATTTTAATTCAACCTCAGACGATAAATTTGCATTTCTCAATAATATTATCGGAATTTACGAAGGTGATTCTGATGTTGTTAGATCAATATTGTTATGGGAATGAAATTTTCTTGTTACAATGTAAATTGTGTTAGTTATTATTATTGGTTAAAATTCATAAAAAATCGAGTACTAACTATCGTTTAAATTTCCTAACTTTTCGACTATGGTACTTATGCACTTAGTTGTCTTGTTTAATAAATCCAATCTGGCAAATTCATTTGGTGAATGAGATTTACCATATTTATAAGATGATCCTATACAGACACAAGGTACATCCAAGAGATGTAAAAAGTAATACATGGGTCCGGTTGCAGCTGATGATATACTCTTTATGGTAGAACCAAAGATTGTAGTAGCAGACTCTTCTATTATTTTTATGAATGGAGAATCAACTGGTTTAGTTCGCGCTGGCCACTCCTTTTGTAATAATTTAATTTCTAAGAGTTCTTTAGTAAAACCATATTGTTCAAAGTGGTCGCATAACCTTTTGAACTGCACAATCGGATCCATATCCGGTACTAAACGAAAATCTAACTTTGCAATAGCATTATATGGAATTATTGTTTTGGAACCTTCACCACTATATCCAGCCATTATACTGGTTATATTACATGTTGGTGTTCCTTCATAGAACTTTTTTACATCTATGCCGTGTAAATTGTTTAAAAATCTATTTATACCATATTCTTTTTTGAATATTTCTTCATCAAATGGTTCCTTATCTAATAAAATAAGCTCCTCACTTGAAAAATCCCGAACTTCTTTATACCAATCCTTAATTAAGATTCTACCATTCTTATCACGTAAAGTTTTGAGTGCATCTATCAGGATCCAGGCAGGATTTTCTATGAGTGGAGCAAGGCTAGAGTGTACTTCCCTTGATGGTCCTCCTTTTGATACAAGTTCAACATACAAAATTCCCTTAACACCTAACATAATAATTGGTCGTTCTTTTTCGTCTATATAACCAAATTCCCATATTACACCATCACATTTCAGTTTTTCTTTATATTGTAAAATAAACTGTTCTAAGTTTGGGCTACCAATCTCTTCTTCTCCCTCTACTATAAATTTAATATTGCATGGAACATCACCGTAACTTTTTAAAAGATATTCAATTGCCTTTATTCTTGTTATTAATTCGCCTTTATCGTCAGATGCACCTCTTCCATAAATATAATTTCCTTTAACTCTACCACTAAAAGGTTCTTGATTTTCCCATAGTTCTATTGGATCTTCTGGTTGAACATCGTAATGGTTATAAAATAACAGTGTCTTGCCATCAGGATTTTTTTTTGATTTTACTTCTCCATATATTAATGGTGGAATATAGTTAAAATTATCAATCTGGGATTCATTTTTGAGAGAGTTATTTTTATAATCAGTATTCTTTTCATTGAGATAAAGCAATTCTGTTCTGATCCCAGCTTTTTCCATTACTTTTTTTACTAGATTAGCACATTCAACAACTCCATTTTTCTTGGCTGAGACACTAGGTTGTCTTATCAACATTTGAAGATCCGTCACAAGATCATTCATATTTGAATCGATTATAGAGTTAATATTTTTCAAATTAATTAATTTTGTAAGTGGTCTCTGTATATATTTAATTATAGAATAATGATGAAAAATAAATATCGAATATTGAATAGTATTTTACTTGAGTAAACATTCCTACATTATTGGACGATTATTCCTTGTTCTTTCCCAAATATGAGAAATTATTTCAACCACCGTCTGCTCAATTGAACCATTAAATTTTTTATCCCACAAATTAGCAACATATTCACTAGGAGAGATTCTATTCTTCACTCTTTCCTCTAATATATTCAAAAACTCAGGTTTGATATTCAAATCAAATAATCCTTTTTTGGCATAGTCGAGCTGAACTTTAATTGTATCTATTATTTGAAAATGAGAAGCGGCATCGAAACCTGATTGTACAGAAGCTTGTCTTTCCTCTCTCAAAATTGAAAAGTTTCTCAGAAATTTCGAACCATTTGACTCTTCAAGTATAACCTTAGAAAGATATCCAACAAAAAATTCGATCATAGCCATTAATGCTTTGGGGGCTGTCTGAACTGATACTATCCTGGTTTCGACTCGATAATATTCGGAATTTAGTCGTATTCGCACGTCATCATGTCTTTCTTTTTCAAGCTCAAAATAATCCTTCGCAAGTATTGGTTTTCTAGATTTTATATAATCAATATAATCATCAATTTTCTTTGGATAAGTAGCGATTGCTGGAAATCCAGAATTTTGTTGCTCTGAATGATCATATAGGTATATTCTTGGTTCATGAAACGAA
>JALDXL010000344.1:0-2636 GCA_032155045.1 Nitrososphaerales archaeon | reverse complement strand
TCTATAGATAACAGTTAGCTAAAAGTATATCTACGAAGTTTTGTTAGTCAGTATATATATATATAAATATATGATTACTAAAGAGAATTTTTTATTGACATATATTTTATAATTTACAATTTTTATCGTTTTGAACAAACTAAGTAAAAAATATGAGATAAAATATGTTCAGTTCTAGTTATTCAATATCAACATTCTGAGCTTTTGAATTCTTAATGTATCATTCCTACAAAGATGAAATCAAGGGATATATTAATAAAATAACTAACTATTATCAAAAACACTTTTGATTATTAATTCAGATAAAAAATAATAATTTTGGTATTAAATTATTAAAAAAACTTGATAGTATGGATCTTTATTTAAATCCCAAAATTCGTAGCATTTACACTTGTTATTTGGCCTCTAATCTCACCATTTGGATATTGTTCTGTATGTATATTTACATAAGTTTGTGTATTGTTCATCAGTTGACCAAGGTCGTTGATAGTTTTTCCTTTTATTGGACCTTGAAGACTACTTGCATTTACATTTCCCTCTACCATAGTTCCATTAACAATATCAGTTGGATTTACAGGATTAAATAACGTAACAATTACATCACCATTTTGGCCAAATTCACCATTATGAATATGAGCACCTTCAATATTGTCTAAATTAGTTACATTTATCTTGAAATTTAAATTGTCATTTTTAAGTTCAAACAGTGCAATACCAGTACTATTAGTGTTCACTGGTGGCACTTCTTCCATTCCTGTAAGGGGAGTCGAAAATCTCTTCTCCTCTGCAAAGATAGTTGTAAAAGACACCAATGAAATTATTATCAAGAAACTTTTGACTAACATAGTATATTTCATTTCATGATTTATGCTTATCCGTATTATATAACCATTACCGGTATATTATAATGATACAGGATTAAATATATGAATATTATAACTAATTTTATAATATCTATGTAACATGAAACGAATTTCGTATTATTAAATAAATGAATTTTGCATATGATATTAAATTAAATAAATCTATGATTAACTGCTAAAGATCAAAAACCAATTATTAAATAAATATGGTAATTTATAACATCTAAAACATGTTATTTTGCTATTTTTACAAAGGGTTACAGTGAATTCATGAATTAATCCCAGTAATATTTTATAAATTTTTTATTTATTTTCTTACCAATAACTCGAATTTAATTAAAAATTAGAAATATGTGAAATTTGAAAAAATTAGTTAAATAGAATAGAAATTATTACCAATATTCTTTTAAAAAAGAATATGGTCATTTATACATAAAGATGATATCTTATTTATTTTAATTTTATCATATTTTTTAGAATAATTACTATAAAAATTTAAATCAAATAAAGAAAAATATTATTATATGACATTTGTCAATAAAGTTAATTTTTCTGAGCCTGACCTCAATAATGAAAATTTACTAGATATTTACGTAGATTTTAAGAACGATTTGGTTCTAATTGCTAATCAAATTAAGGATACAGTTGTATATTCAATACAAAATGAAGATGTATTACAAACCAATATTAAGAATAAAGAAATTTTTCACGATTTAATTAGCAAGGGTAATTGGAAAAAACTTAACAATTTTTAATAATTATAGGTAAAAAAACTTTTTACAATGGTAACAGAAGTAGTAAAAAATAAACACCTTTCGAATTGATTTTATTACTAATTTTCGATTAAAAATAATTTTAATATATTAAAATAAAGTATATATCAAATTGTAATCTTTACTTTTACAGATGAATCGGTTATCTCAATATTATTATCTAAACTAACTAAATTAAAAATTGATTTTATATATCCTTGAAAAAAGAGGGAACCTTTTTTTCCTAATCTATGTCTTATGACTATAATTTTTTCTCCGTTTTGATTGATTTCATCATAAGTACCTAATAATCCATATCTACAGATAATTTTTTCCAAATACTCAAAAACATTTTGTCTATCTAATTCTTTTTTCCAGAATAAAATAATATCTTTTGGAATCGTCTCACCTAATTCTAAACCCAATCTAAATAGATTTTGATCCTCAGTGGATTCTAGTAATTTGATCAAAATTTCGCGATTTACCACAACTAAATCAATTTTCGATAAGAAACGACTAAATTCAGAATAGTGTTTAAGAATAATGTTAACTAGCGCATTTACGGAGATTCCCATCCGTTCTGATTCCTCGTCTAATATATTGGATACATCTTTTTCTATTCGGAATGAACGAGTAGCATTAGTCATTAGAAAATAATCACCCATCTGATATAATTGTGTTAGCTTGTGTTATTTTGCAATATTTGTATTAAAAATATTAAATTGTAAACGCACTACTTAACTAATTTTCCAAAATATGGTAGATATGAGTACGTTGTCTAAAACAATACAAAAGGATTTTACTGACAAAAATAACCATGATTGTCCAAATTGTAAAAATCAACAAATTATATTTGATTCTAATAATGGTGAGACTATTTGCACTTCCTGTGGAATGATTGTGGAAGAGAGATTGGACTCTACCTGTATTGAATCAGAACCTATGAAAAATCTAGAAAATAATTTAAACGTTGGAATGCCATTATCTCTTGCTCATTATGATAAAGGTCTCTCTACAACTA
>JALDXL010000343.1:0-2658 GCA_032155045.1 Nitrososphaerales archaeon | reverse complement strand
TATTATATTTTCATTAAATTATTATTTAATTTTTTTTACTAACAATCATATTATAATATTGTGACTTTAAATCCTCTACTTTTTTGTTTGTTGAATGCTATTCAAAAAGATAATGAAAAATATTTGTTTATGGAATGAACGGGTTATTAAAATAGTTATTTATTTTTCAGATTTTGTTATTATAACCATAGTATAAGCTTACTTATTTTACTCATCTATATTCAAAACGTGGATACATAGTCACAATAATATTATCTATTTCTTGTTATTTTGTGTTTACAATATATTCACTGTTTTTATTTTTTTTCTAATGTAGTTATCTCCTCTTTAATAATAAAATTATGATTTGTATAAATTTTTAGAATATAGATTCACTTCATTTAATTATAACATTTCATACTTAGAACGTTTGAAGTAGGCATTAAAATTCTTATCGTTTGACATAGTAGAATATCTAGAAAGATAGATTTCATCAGTCGTTTTTTATAAGAATTACATGATTTTCTAAATCTACATCTAATTATTTTTTTTTATTACCTTAGTTAGAAATCTTGTTGTATCATTTGTTTTAACTTGAATATTTTGTCTGTTAGATGTGACTTATTAGTGGTGATAAAGGTATTAGAATTTGAGATAACTTATACATAATAGTAATCTACATAAAGATATCTAATATGGTAACGTTTATTGTTGTATGCAAATCAATCTACATTTTATTCTAATATTATAACAAAAATCTCGATCTTTATATTATATTTACCTGTTT
This sequence comes from Nitrososphaerales archaeon, assembly GCA_032155045.1. Lineage (GTDB taxonomy): Archaea > Thermoproteota > Nitrososphaeria > Nitrososphaerales > Nitrososphaeraceae > TH1177. Next base: position 1,892 of record JALDXL010000343.1, on the reverse strand, counting down.
AAATATTATTAGAGAATTATTAAAATTGTCCAGATAATAGCATTTTTATATTGGGTTGAAACAAAAAGTCAAAACCATCATTAAAATCTACAGTAGGTATTTTATTAAATATTTTATATATTGAATGTACAAATTAAATCTATACAAATGTTTAATTTCAGTATTAGAAATCTTAAAAATGAAATATAAGATTGATAAAGAGTCTATATCTTTTAACTTTGGCGGTAATAATCTCGTTGATATTACCTCTACAATATTCAACGCTAAAATTAGCTAATGGACAAATGCCTCAAGAATCTCAAATACTATTATTTAATGGTGATTCAAAAACTCCTGTCCTAGCAGACGGTAAAAATACTATACTCAAACCTAAAGTGGATATATCAATTATAGGAACTCCAAAAAGTGATAAAGTAAACGGCGGTATTGGAGATGATACAATTATTGGGCTATACGGACGCGACCTATTAAGTGGTCAAGCCGGGAATGACAAAATTAATGGTGGCATAGGTAATGACAAAATTAGTGGACAAGGTGGTAATGATATACTAAAAGGAGAGAAAGGAAACGATATGTTATTTGGTGGCGATGGATATGACCAACTTTATGGAGATACCGGAGATGATATTCTTGACGGTGGTAAAGGATACAATATTCTTGCTGGAGGAGCAGGAAGTGATACATGTATGACACTGTGATAGATTTCAATGCTACAGAAGATCAAAAGACAGCTTCATGTAAAATACAATCTCAGGAAGTAATAGCAGTTTCTGATAACAAACCTTCAAATGAATTGTTCAAATCTTTAACACCATCAGAAGATACAACAGTCTTACCAATTAATGGCAACAATGCGCTTCCAAACTTTGAGCCTATGCTTCGATTAAATCCTAACAGTATATCTTCTGTTGACTTTCATCAAACACTAATGCCAATACCAGTTAACCAGGATGACATGCAAGAACTCCAACACAACTAATTTTTCATTTTTATTAAAAAGCCTAAATAGTAAAGGTGGTTATTGTAAAATTTTTTAATTCTGTTGATTCAAATCTAATTTAGATATTTCTACAACTAAAAAGTCCAAAAGTAATGTAGATTTATTAAATTATAAATTTATTGATCAGTTTTATGGAAATATCTTCCAATACTCTTTTAATTGTTTCATACTTTTATTACGATAAGAAACATATGAATAATAATATAAGATCAAATAATATAAGATTTCAACAAAAAAACTTCTATATCTCTTGGTTGTTAATCTTTTCGTTATTATCTATTCTCCTTGTAGAAATAAATCCTGGCGATCATAAACAAAATTATAATTATTTAGCAAATGCATTGGCCGATGAAATTAATGGAACAGAAACTTCTGATAATATTACAGGTACGGCAAATAAGGATATTATCAAAGCATTAAAAGGCAACGATACGATCTCAGGAATCCAAGCAGGAGACGATATCAGTGGTGGAAGTGGAGATGATATAATTTACGGCAATGAAGGAAGAGATAATCTTATGGGAAAATCAGGTAATGATAACATAGAAGGAGGAGAAGGAAATGACCGAATTTACGGAGATAGAGGAAATGACGAGTTAATTGGCGGTCCAGGAAACGATACTATTACAGGTGGATTAGGCAAAGATGTATTTATTTGCGGAACTGCTACAGACACTATTTCAGATTTCAATGCCACCCAAAAAGATACAACTCCAGAGAATGATTGTGAAATTATCAATAATAACAATATGACTGCGGAAAATAAAGATAATTTACAAATACAACAACAACCACAACAACCACCACAAGCAAATCCAACATCCACAACCACAAATCCAGCTCCAGTAGCTGAAGAAAAAAACCAGCCACAGCAAACAAATCTACCAGTTAC
>JALDXL010000342.1:0-2664 GCA_032155045.1 Nitrososphaerales archaeon | reverse complement strand
GAATATATATTTTTTATATTATGAGCTTAGACCAAGTTACCCTTTATAGTATTTTTTGTAAATATTCTACTACCAGAATATTATAATAGATTTCAATAACATCATAAATAGCAAATATTTGAATAAAACATTTTGAAATTTCATAATTACATAGATTTGTCAATTCCACTATAGGACATTAATTCAAAAAATTAATCGCGATACAAATGTATATTAATAAATCCAAGAAATCGTCATTTACTTATCCAAATAGATTTATTCTTAGTAATTGAAATTTTTATAGATCCTCCATTTTCATAGTTTGTTAAATTTTTTTCGAATTCTTCATAAAATCCAAGATTAAAACAAGCAGATGGATCTTGCTCTAAATCGCAACGCTTTTTCATAATTGAGTATTCAAGTTGAAGTTTGTCAAACCATAATTCTGCTATCTCTGGATTAGCTTTAAGAATTGATTCGACAATATCAGCAGTGTAGAGGGCAATTCTGTATAAAAGTGGTTTATTAGGAACAATCTCATACCCTTTTAAAACCAATCCATTTGAAGGATCCCTCAAGTCCTGACTCATAGATAATTTTTGCTATTCTAATATTTAAATTATTATTATTTCATTTTAGAAAATATAAAAATAGAAATTTTTTTAAATTGTGTTGAATTTATTAAGATATTTTTAACTTTAAATATTAATAATAGATATTTTTTTATCCTGAACGCCGTCAAAGTATCGTCGATTATTTAGTCTAATACCTTTATTCCGCTGATTGTTTTTTCATAAGTGTATTTTTAAAAATCTATTTATTGATATAATTTTTAATTCGAAAAACATCCAGAATTACTAACGAAAAAACAAAACAAGAACATTATCCTTGACCATGTCAATATATTAAAAATGTTTTTTATTTTATGTATTTCTAGAAATCAAATAATATATAACATATTTAATATAGAATTCAATATGACCACTAAACAGTAATGATATAAATATGACGAATATTTTAAGATGAAGACCTATACAAAATACTAAAAAAACTAAAATATATTTTTTAATGAAGAACAAAAAACATATAATAATTGTGAATTAATTATTAGCTCAATTAAACTACTCAACACAAACATCATTCAAATAACAACAACAAAAAATCAATAACAGATAAATGCAGCAGTAAAAAGAAACTTTTATGCTGTTTTATTTAACAAAAATTAGATTTAATAAAATTAAAATTTAAGGTTTACGGAACTTAATTATTTACAATATACATTATTGAACTATGTTATTAGTTATTAAATTAATAAATAAATATGAATAATTGAAAATTTTTAATGTTTTATATATTACCAAATTCTAGATTACCGAAGTCTTCACCTTTCGTAAGTTTTGCAAGAATTTTTCTTTGTTGTTCTTCTTTCATTGTGGATTCAATGTCATGTTGATTTAGAGAGGTGAAAGGGGAAGTCAAACTGGAAATACTAATATTTCTTATTAATTCCTGCTGTTGTTGAATTACTCTTTCTGCTATAGATAGCCTTCCAAACCCAAAATCCATCATATTTGGTGAAATATTTCCAAAGGTTCCAATTCTTCTGTTAAATATCATACATTCGATACTCAGTAAGTACTATTTAATTCTACGTAAAACTCTTATTTTGGATTTATCACCTTATTTAGATAAAATTTATAATTACTATACTAATCATAAATTAATATAACCAAAAAATTGAACAGATAATACTATAGATACAATTTTAATAAAACTGGAAATCTCTATCACTTAGAATAATATTCATGATTCTTTTACTAGTAAATCGTAAATAAAGATTTTTAAAGAACTTTAATTAATAAAAAATAACAAATTGATAAACAATAAATTGTTTCTAATAGTGCCAGCTTTCATCGCTACTGTACTCACTTTTGGAACTTTCGCAATCTCTGGATTTGCACAATCCGATAGTGTTGACCAGACTATGGAGAATGCTGGACAAGCAGTCAATCAGACTGGTGAAGCGATCCAAGGAAACGCTAGTGAAGCCGGAGCAAATGTTACAGAAGGAGCTAAACAATTAGGAGAAAATCTTACTGAAGGTGCTAAAGGGTTAGCTGAGACCATAGGTAAAGGCTTACAGGATTTAGCAAAGTAAATCCATTTTATCAATTTTTTTTAATTATATTTGACGATGAACAGTTTATTAATTATTATAACATATTAGTTTGATCTTTTAATAACTGATTTAGCTTTAGATAGTACCTTATTTTCTAGTATTTTATATTTTAGAATGTATTAATTATAGAAAATTAAGTTGTAATCAGTTTTATATAATAAATAAAATATTTACTTTGATATTAATTGTACAATACTCGCATAAACATAATAATTGAATTAAATTGCTACATCACTTAGAGTTATTTTTTATATAATATAATCTATTGGATATAAGACATCCACATTGAATCTACTTGATATCATATTAAATTTATCTCATAACTTACAATATAACCTGTTCTAGAAAATTTAGAAATAAAAAATTATTAAAATTATAGAATTTTGATAGATATAGAATCCATTCGAATAATGCATTCTAAGGTCAAAATACTATCGTTATGGGTTTAACCAAAAAAAACAATTTTTTTAATCAAACAACTCAATTAACGAATATTTTGGCTCTGT
>JALDXL010000341.1:0-2666 GCA_032155045.1 Nitrososphaerales archaeon | reverse complement strand
TGCAAAATGAATGTAATCTATTTCATGTACATAACTGGATACAATTCTTTGTTTCTATGTATTCTGATACAACATTTGAGAATTATTTCATCAACGAATTGAATTACAGAGGTGAATATATCTCAAGTTAATATAATCAACCATTGTATGATCATTTATTAATAATGGATCACATTATAAAAGATGATCGCGTACAATATCAATTATGAATAATACACATTTAGGTATTATTTCGGTCTTTCTTCCTATTATTTTATCTCCATTGATCACTATTCACTATATACCATTAGAAAATATTAAATGGATTATTTGGACCGATCCTAAAAATATTTATTCATTACAGTATCCATCTCTAAATGACTGGAAGATCATAGAAGTAGATAATCAAAGTAGCAGTAATTTCTTATTTAAATATAGCAGTATCGATAATAACAATTATTTTGATAATGATAATGACTTTAATATAGTACATAATGAAAACAATATCTCAACTCTGAAAATTACCGTTGATGCAATACCCCTGGAAGATATTAAAGACAAAAATAAATTTCTAGCATTTAACACTTATTCTTCATATCCCGACTTGCTAATAGCAAATTTGGAGTCAAAATTGAAAATTGATTCGTCTACCTTTCAAGTTGTTGAAAAACATTCAGATAAATATACAATAGATGGTAATAAAGCCTCTGGAATTTTAACTAGACATGCTCCTTCTTTAGGAAATAGCTATGGCATGTTGACTCTATACAGTATTGATAGAAACCATGATGTTCTTATAAAATATAATTACATATCTGATGCCAATGCTTTCATGACATATTTGCCATTAGCAGAATATATTCTTGATTCAATAAGAATATTGAAATAATCAAATTTCATTCTCATGTTAGAGAATGAGTTGCACAACCTGCAAATTTCAATTAGAGCTTGTTAAGATTTACTTAATTTTAGTTTATTAATTAATCTACAATTCTAGTAATACACCTAGTAGATAGATTATTATGGTTTCTAGCATACTTTACTTTAACTAATAATAATTGGTTGTAAAGGAATATGTTCACGTCATAAAACAATAAGACCTAGGAAGGATATGAGATATCTGATAGGACACAAACCCTGTCAGATTTGTCAAATCATTATTTATAGGAAAGACATATGGTGTACTTGTTGTAGATATAGATTAAGAAGTGGACCCAGGAGCAGCAGAAGTAAATTTATTCTAAAAAAACGAATAAGTAAAAAATGAGATCCTATATGTAATTAGAATATTTATAAAAATAATTAAAAATATTAGCAAATAGAGAAATAATAAGATAGATCATTATAATTTATCTATTTTTGTTAAACGGAAAAACCTTTTTCAGTATCTGTTTAAATGATAAAACATGATTGTTGAATATGATCAGGTAATTAATATGAGAATCCATAATCATGTCATAATTTTCAATCCCTTTACATTCTAAATCGTCTGAAATTAAATCTACATAACCATCCTCAAACTCGCAATTATCTTCGACAATTCGTAATTTGGAAATGTTGGTTATCTTCCTGTTTCACATAATATTGTTAAATATACTCAGTCTTTAAAACGTACTAGTCATAAATCTTGTATGTCTATGGTGTTTATTGTTGAGTACTTGAACTATAGAATGACTATCAATATCTTTATCTTTTATTTTCTATCTCTAAAGGTATCTAATATTTTTTATATAAAGTTTTTATATATTTATAAATCAATTATACTAATAAAATATTAGAGATAATCTGTTATAGAATTACAAAAATAAATAAAAATATTAATGATAGTGTTAGACTTTTGGAGTCGCCTCTCCACTAATGTTATGTACTTATCAACAGTAAATGTTCTTGATTCTCCTCCTGCTAAAGTAGATGATTTCATAAAACAATACAATATTAGAAATATCATATCAACACAAAAAGTTTCAGATAATCCAACATTTCATAAAAGCAAAAGCATCAAAACATGAACTTAAAAATAGTAAATGAGATAACACTAAGTGACTCTTATCTAAATTGTCAGTTAGGGGAAGTTTAGGAGTAGGACCAGATCAATACATAAGTAGTGATGAAGAAAAAATAATTTCAGCAAAATCTAAAGAATTTAGGCAAAATGGTACCAAAAAGATTGTTGAATCGAATGTTGGTATAAAATAAGCTGAATGTAGAAATATTTAGAAAAGATAATTACTACTAATTTTTTATTTGCTAAAATTAAAATACATATTTAAACAATATCCATTTCGATTTTATTAGAAAATATAATATGACAATAAATTTAAAAAATATAATATCATTCTCAATTCTATGTTTAAATTTTCTATTCTTTACTTTAATATATTAATTGTAATTATTATAAGTATAGGTAGCGTGATATACACTCCTGTTGCGAATAGTACTATCGATAATAATTTTAACAATGCAACTATACTAAAGAATGGCAGGATCAGCTCTATTATATTAGATTTGCCTGAATGGGGAACATTTGATGTGAAAAATATCTCAAAGTTTCTGCTTTCAGGTGATTGGAATATGAGTATTAGTAATGAAAGACCTCTTTACTTTATAGCCAATTTTAGTATGGTTTCCGTAAATGGTGAAAATTTGCACAATCATCAATTTATTAATTTTGAAATGAAAAATGACAC
>JALDXL010000340.1:0-2675 GCA_032155045.1 Nitrososphaerales archaeon | reverse complement strand
AAAAAATAAAATTTTATTTCTTTATTTTGAGTTAAGTAAAGAGATTATCTTATTCAAAATTAGTTAAAGGGAAGTATAATTCTTAATTTCATGAGCTTTAATTTCTAAAAAGTATATTATGCTAATTGAATTTTCTGTAAAAAATATCTAGAATTTAATCTGGAATAGGATATATACATGATATTTGAGTTATTAATATGGAAAATTGTTTGGGTATAATTTTATCTAGGACTATAGAATATAAAAAATATAGTATTATTACATATCATAATTTTATAAATAAAAATGAAATGATTATGGGATATTTCTAACATTTTAAAACAAATGGAGGTAGAATTTAATGAAATTTTACATTCCCGTAATTATATCTATGTTTCTCCTTCTCATGGGAATGTTAGTATTTGATACTGATTTGGCTTTTGCCAAAAAAGATTCTAAATCAAAGAAAATAATTGAACTATGTTGCACATGGGGAGATTCTTTACAAGATGGAGTATTGACATTTACTATTAATAATGGTGGATCAGACTTGGCTAAAATTATAAAACTATCTATCAAAGATTGGGAAAAAGTACTGGATGGAACAATAAAATTCAAATATGTAAAGGATGAGTCAGATGCAGATATCGAAATTGATTTTAAAAAAGGTAAAGGAAAAAAAGTTGGGAAATCAGTAACATATTTTGATGAATATGGCTTTATTAATTTTGTCGAGATCTCAATTTCTAAAAAATCATATGGTGTTACATTAGACAAGCATACATTAGAACACGTAGCAAAACATGAATTTGGTCATGCACTGGGGTTAGGACATGCAAATTTTAAAAATACATTAATGTCACCCAATGTAGATGAAATAATAACAAAGGTATCTGACTGTGAATTAGAATCTGTTAGGTATGTCAATCAGTGGAAAATTCTTGAGAATGATGATTTTCCTCATCCTTTAGATGATTATAGTTTTAAATGTAAGAAAAAATAACCTCTAAAATAATTTTTTTATTCTAAATTTTTGATTACAAAATATTAGAATACAATCAATTTACCTTGTTTTGTGATTCAAAAAAATATCGATCAGATCGATTATCACGTAAATCGGTATTATTTGCCTTATTCTAAAATCGCGCACAGAGCATAATAAAAAAGTAGAACATATCTATTACTTTTTCCTTAAGTTAACATGACTGAAATTCTATCTTTTGACAAATTTGATTGGTTATAAAAAAAGGAAAATGAAAGTTAATCTTCTCGTATATAATCTGCATCAAGTGTTATCCTATCTGGTTGTGAATCAGAGTTGAAGCTATCTGTAAAACACGATGGTTCGCCTTTTCCACTTTTGAATTCTATACAAGCAATCCATTGTGTTCCTGGTCCCACATCTTGAGGTAAGTCGTCAACATCCCACTTGAATGTGTGTTTCACCTGTGTAGCAGTTTCATCAACAGGTTCAGGACTGCCTTTGATTGTTTTATCCTTATCTTCATCGTATATGTATGCCGTAACTTCTAGACTTCAGCTTTTTACATTGTCTATTGTTACTATGCCATATCTGCCATCTTTATCCTTTAATGCATATGAAGTTCCAATTGAAAGTGGAGCTATAACTATAAAGCTCAAGCTCAATATAGCCAATAGGAGGATTGGTACAGCTTTCATACTATGTTATCGTAAATATAATGTATCTATATTTATACTACGTTATACTACGTTAATATTCCAAAATTAGTATACAGAAGGAGTAGCAAGAAATCTTTATTCTTTCGTTCTCTTTTAGTAGCGTTTGAAATATTTTAGGTCTAATGTTGTTTTGTTAAATTACTAGATTTATTTTTTATTTTAAGATAACAAGAATTCTGATAATAAGATAAGAAGAAGAAATGTTAAAGTAATAATAAATATTTTTAATTACAAATGAGGAATAAAGTTATTTTAGTTTCTCTATTTTTAATCTTTATTTTGCAATCATCTTTTTCACAGATAAATACAACTAATTCTACTGCTAAATTAGATAATAATACTGTTGCTCTTATAACTGAGGATTCAATTGTAGGAGAAAAATTAGAACAAGTTCAAAATCGATCTAATATTACTGGACAGTCAATAGAAAATTCACAAACAAAATCTAGTACACATAATCAAGAATGATAACTAAATCCTACCAAATGGTTAAACAGAAATATAAAATCTAACAATTATAATGAATATTTATTAGATAAAATCTCTTGGTCTCATTAACGAAAGGGGATTAAACTTTCTTAAAATACATAATGAAATTGAAGAACATAGAAAATTAAAATCAAATGATGAATTAAATTAATATTTGCCGGAGGCCATGCACTAATGTTTCAATTTCCTGAAATGTTAAGCGATGTTATAAACACATTTCTTGATGATAAATAACAATAATAATAATAATTCTATTTATTTTTATAGACAACAATTAATTATTCTTAATAGCCTAATGTTTAAGACACTCCTTTATTTTTACTATAATTACAATATAAACCAGTCTTGAACCGAGCATTAAAAATTCTTGATTTTGAATAATAATATTGACAATAAAACAATCATAAGCAACTTATTGATATTGTGTGGATAAATTATAGTAAATTGAACTTTATGTTTGTATGATACTAATCTAGATTTATTGATCCTTAGTTATCTTATTTCTT
>JALDXL010000339.1:0-2678 GCA_032155045.1 Nitrososphaerales archaeon | reverse complement strand
AGGATCGTGAAAGATTAATTTTAGATATTTTTTATATACGAGCTACCACAGTTGAAGCAAAGTTACAGATTCAATTAGCTGAAATTGAATATAAGATGCCACGTGTTCGGGAAAATGCAAAACTGCAAAGTAATAGTAAAGAGAGAGCCGGAAAAGGAGGAATGGGAGAATACATAGTAGATGTACGTTTCCGTGATCTTAAACGACAAATGTCATTTATTAAAGAAAAGCTAAATGATGCTAAAATAAAACGCAATATATATCAACACCAAAGACAGAAGATAAAAATGCCTATTGTTTCTCTCGTAGGTTATACTAGTTCAGGAAAAACAACATTATTTAATCTACTTACAAATGAATCCAAAGAAATATCATCAAATTTGTTTACAACTCTTTCAACTACTACAAGATTATTCAAAGTTTCTCACAATAACAAAAATAACAATACAAGAAAAGAAGAACTGGAAGGAATATTAATTGTAGATACAGTAGGCTTCATCAGTAGACTCCCAACTTACATGATTGATGCATTTAAATCAACTTTAGAAGAATCTCTTGTTGCTGATCTAATATTACTTTTAATAGATTCATCAGAAAAAATCGAAGATATAAGAATAAAATACTCAAATTGTTTACAGATTTTAGAAGAATTAAATGTAGACAAGTCTAAATTGTTTATAATATTAACAAAAGTAGATAAAATTGATACAAGAACGATTAATGAAATTGCAGAGAATTTAAGAATAAAAAATAATAATATAATAGATATATCATCTCATATGGGTTATGGCATCCATAAACTCAAAACATTATTAATGACGAAAATGCAATTTGTAGAAACTAAATATAGAAGATAAACATTAAGACATAGTGTTATGTTCTAATTTTCAAAAACTTTAACAGAAGTAGATGATATTATTGAAGATACGATAATAAATTGTTTTTATACGATTAAAATAAAATAATATTTGAAATGGCTATTAATACCTTTAAAATTCTGATTATTATAAGATAGCAATAGATAAACTAACATCTACTATTCCTGTTACTAAAAATAATACAATAGATCAATCTATTACTTCTGAAAAGATTATCTTGATGAAAGAGCCACTAAAAAATCAGATATGTAAGAAAAATGTAACTCTATTATTTCTTCCTTAATATCAAATTGTTTGCTAATTCATATTCATAATCGTTCAATAGATTAGAATGATAATTTTTGTTGTATCGAAGACTTTTGATTTTATATTAATACCATTCCTTCATTAGGCGTGGGAACAGAAGAGTCCTGATTATTCAAAACTAAGAAATAGTTGATAGTTTTCCAATTGAGGATTTCAATCTCCTGCAATAGTATAGTATTTTGTGTTGGATTCATAGTTACTTCAGTAGCTGTTACACCAAGTCTTATCATATACAGTAGAAGTACCAATTTTACATGAATCTGCTAAAGGAGAACCTGCATTTGGTGTTCCAATCATTACAAGATTTGCAATATCCTTTGTATAGTTAGCCCATTATCTTTGTAGAAAAATCTAGAAAAGACTGGACAAGTTCAGAATTGGTTGCAGTCAAAAGAGCAATAGAGTGGTCTTTACTCTTTTATTTCTGCGGGATTGTATCTTAGATAGGAGATATTGAATAAGATATTTTGGTCATGATTCTTAGATTTACTGCATTGAATTTATTTGTTTAATTTGGGGTAATATATTCAGAATTAGAACAACAACAAGGAGCCAAATAACATAGATAATAAAGTGAAGTGGATGAAACTTCAAATATATTCTTCTATTGTTCTAAATAATTAACAACAAATACTACCTCTATACATAGGCTTATTACTACTACATTGAAATAATCAAAACTAATTCAGTTTATGCATGATAAAGATAGTTTGGAATAGCATTCCATATGAACTAAAATGTAAAGGAGAAATAGAATGCTATGATAAATTGAATGAACTTCATCCTATATATCCAATTATAATTTAGAATCATGTTAAGATATACACAAAGGCTAAAGAAGATGGTATTAACATTCGAGTGAAATAACTAAACAATAACAATCGTATAACCTTTGTTAAAAGATTTTGTTTTGGTGAATGTATACCTTAAATTATTTATTTAATTTTATCTGAATATTTTTCTATGATTAATGTAAAGTAAATGTTAACTATGGTAATTAAATGGTAAGAGACGGAGTCTGTAGCGAAAAATACAATTTGTTATATTTAGTTGTATTTTTTTCATAAAATTTTGGTTCATTTATAGCTATATTTTCATTGATTTTTGCTTCTTTTGATGTCGACATAAACATTGGTATATTATTAAGGTATATAACCTTATGTATTAATGGCCAGTGAATAGTCATATTTATCTAGATTTACTGCGTTTATTTGTTTAATTTGATGTAATATATTCAGAATATCAATAATAACATGCAAAATATTTAGGTTTTATGGACAAAGTGGAAGTAATACCGATAGCGGTTCTAAAATAAGAGTCTAGGTTATAGTAATAACTAGATATAATCTTCAATCGTTATTTTTGAAATTCTCATAATATAGCTTAAATATAGTATTTAAATCAATTCTGATTATGTTATAATACAAGATAGATTATTGCAATTTTATTATTTCATCCCATGTTCCAGATAAAGAGAGCATATATTATTTACTA
>JALDXL010000338.1:0-2717 GCA_032155045.1 Nitrososphaerales archaeon | reverse complement strand
AAAGATATTTTATAACATAAAAAGTGAAAAGAGAATAAATTTTAATATATATAAATAAATATTTTATTTTGAGAAATGACTACTAATTAAGGCATAATTGATAATATAAACTTTTTATATTATGTTACCTAAGCCTGTTATAATGAGAATTTGAAGTATTAAGCTTATTTTAGTTATTTACATCGTTTAGTTAATTGGACATCCAAGTAAAGATGAACCTAGTTAAATTCGATTTTTCAAAAGTGGAGTAAGAAAAAATAAAAAATACAGTATCATTTCTTTTTTTTGTAATGATTATATTAATTTAAATTCATCAAACAATTAATTCTAATGACTATAATTGTCATTTCAAAAATACCATAGACTGTGGTTACTAATATCATTACTAACTATTTTATCTATTATTGCTATTTTCTCAAATTTGAATTTTGCAAATTCTTCAATTATAACTCAAACAACTGCTCGTAATAATATTATTACTTACTCTTATCCATGTAATATTTCTATAATAGAATGTATTGATAATATACATTATCATAATCATCAATACACACAACCAAAAAAAGATTTTGATAAATTACAAATAGATCAAATATTAGAAAAAGTTAATTCAACCAAACTCAAACAATATATAGATTTACTATCGTCTTTTTAAACAAGACATACTAAATCACATTATATTGATAATGTTGCAAATTGGCTTAAAAGTGAATTTGAAAATGTATGTAAAGGTAGAGTATTTTTTTATAATTATACTCAAAGTGATCAAAATCAAACTTATCATTTAAAAAATATTATTTGTAGCAGTTTCAGTAGTAATAACAATAAACAGGATTTATCATATTCTTTTCCTCTCAATGACAATAATACCATTATAATTGGAGCTCATTATGATAGTAGAGCAAAAAACGTTAACAACACTTCTGTTAGAGCACCTGGAGCTGACGATAACGCTAGCGGAGTTTCTGCAGTACTCGAACTTTCACGAATTCTTTCTCATCTAAATTTAAAATATAATCTTCAATTTGTATTATTTTCAGGAGAAGAACAAGGTAAATGGGGTTCAAAGAATTATGTAAAATTTTTGGAGCATATTAACAATCAAACCAAAAATATAGATCTATACATTAACTTTGATATGATTGGTTATCCACCTGCTAACGAATCAAAGAAAGTTATGTTAGAATATGATATCGGAAATAAACATTTGCAGAATGATAAATATTCTAAAGAAATAGGCCATTTTATAAAACAAATAGCTATGAATTATACAAATTTAAAACCTACTTTAGACAAGCTTGGAAATAGTGATTTTATTCCTTTTGAAGCATCAAATATTACAGTTATTGGGATACATGATGAAGGTTCAGAAAAAAATCCACACTATCACAATTCTACCGATCTTCCAGATACATTAAACATAAAATATTTAACTTCAGTAACGAAGATGACACTTGCAACAATTTTAGAACTAGATAATTTAATAATCCAATGTAGATTATCATGTTAGTATAAAAATTAATTTGAGAATGTTACTTTTTTTATAAGTATTTTTTTAAGTATGTTTTATGAATAATTTCCATTTCAATGATAATTATAATACTTTAGTCTTTTATTAAAAATACTATTTATCATTATTATTATCCTTTTTTTATCTTAAATTAAACTAATCATATCTATAATATACATTATATATAGAATATATGAATTCCCACAAACTGGTGAAGCTACTATATTTCATGTTAGAATCCAAATAAATAATAATTTTAATCTTTTGAAATACAAAAGTGTGTCAAAAACAGTTGACACACCTCCGCATTCGTATAGAAAACAACACTAAATCTTTCTATTAAATTGTCACCATATTACTAATCATAGTTTTTTAGATTATCCATATTACCTAGGAGATTGGGTATTTTCACCTTGTATAAACATTCTCCAGATAGTTTGTTAGAATTGATTTTATAATGATATCTTTTTTATTTTTAAGGATTACTACAATTGATATGAATAAAGAAAATAGGATTTATATAAGAAAATATCAAGAGTTACTTGCAACTGCTTAACGACTTCATAATGATTTTATAAAGAAAAATAATTAAATAAAGAATGATCAAAGGGATTTTTTAATTTAATACTAATTTATCTAGGCAAGAAATTAATCAAAGGCCAATTAAATTTGAATGGAAAATCATCTTAAATTAAATTATTCATGAAAGTACTTAAGTATTTTTAGTCCTCTAGACTCAGTATGGATACGAAAGTAACCTTTTCAATAATTGCAATATCAGCAACTTTAGCAATATTCTTTGGAATTGTAACAACAACACCCGATAGTGCTTTGGCTGCACCCCAAGTAAAAGTCGATTCCACGAGTTGTAGCAAAGACCTGAAAAGTGTCAACGTACAATTTTCCTGGAGTGGATTTGATGCCGATGATGATATAGAACTCAACGTATTGGGGAATCAGAAATTCCCGTTATTATCCAAAAAATATGACGGAACGAGTGATGGCTCAGGTTCAGGTGAATTTTCAATATCATTACCTACTTCTAGTGAAGTAACGGTGAGTCTCAACGCCGCTGGTAATGGTGGTGGTGCTATGACATTATTCAGTCCCCCCTCCTGCGGTATCGTCGAAAAACACAAAAAATAATTTTGTTCATGATAACAAAATAATTCAAACGTGTTACATTTTTATCATTTCTGATATTATT
>JALDXL010000337.1:0-2721 GCA_032155045.1 Nitrososphaerales archaeon | reverse complement strand
CAAAATATTTATGCATAATCCTATTTTTTTCTTAATTTTTATCCCTATGTGGTTATTTGTTAAATAGCATTGTCAAATTATGATAATTTATCTCAAACTTTTATAAATAACAGATACTTTCAATATACAATCTCTAAAACAGAACATCTATCGCACAAATTCCAAGAAATATTAAATTTCCATGATACATAACCATATTCTCCAGAAAATTAATTATATTATGAGACAATTTGTTTTCGTTTTTTCACCTAATAATCCTGTAGAAAATTTTATTCTCTCTTCTCTCACTGCCAATGGTAGATAAGGACAGTTGAATAATTCTTAAACAATTTTGTCTTCATGAGCTCAAGACTTCTTTAAACGGATTGCCAGTAGACCTCAATTGATGTTCCGGTAGATTATTCTTTGACTATAAACACTATTTTTTATTATCTCTTTTATATGGTTTAAAGTAAATATTTTTTAAAAATGTTTATAACAAGATTAATAGTGTTAATAATTAAGGCTATCTGAATTCAAATTAGAGATAATATCAATGCTGAATTAGAGCCAGTTCCATAGAAATAAAATTACCAAAAAGATTGATGTTCTAATTGCAATAAAACTATAAATTATATAATTTTAAAAAAAAGGTTATCACCATTAATTTAACCACGGAACTTTATATTTAATATATGATAGCCTTGGTATAACAAAAGAACCAAATTTAAGTATCAAGTATTCATATTTTTTAGGAATATTTTCATCCAAGATAGACATAATCATAGCTTTGTTAATGAAATAATCAAGATTTATTGACATATAAGACGCAATAATTATGTAATACTCCAAACATGTTAAATAGTAATTTTCTTATAAGAATTCTTTGCGATTAAAATAATAAAACTAACAAATATCTTAAAAGAAAGATTCGCGTATATATTTACAGTTGAATAAAAAAATACGACTAAATTTCTTCAGTATAACACTTATTCCGATAATAGCAATTTTGGTTTCTCTTATTCCCAGCTTTAACATATATAATATTTTATTAGCAGATGGTCAAACATCTTTTTCGCCAAGTGATTTTGATATATCAGTATGCGATAAAGTAGTTAATACAACTTCCATACGAGGTATGTTACATGGAAGCATTACTAATGATTGCTTGAATGGAGGGCCAGGTAATGATATTTTGTATGGTGATTTAGGATACGATGTTTTAAATGGAAAAGGGGGTGATGATCAGCTAATAGGTGATTCTGGATCAGATAAATTGTATGGTGAATCAGGAGATGATGAATTAGCTGGTGGATTAGGTGATGATATTCTTGATGGCGGAGATGGAAATGATATTCTTAATGGAAACAAAGGGGATGATAAATTGATAGGAGGAAACGGTGACGATACCTTAATAGGAAGTTCTGGTGCAGACTTTTATATATGTGGACCTGGAAATGATGTAGCGGTACAGTTTAATAATTTGGAAGGAGATAGAAGAACTGCCGATTGTGAAACAACAAGTTAGAATATTGAACAGTTTTTGAATTATAATCTTTAATTTGTTAATTAATATCTATCCCAAATATTGAAATTCTACCTTTGCTTGATTATTCAAATGACGATAGGTAGAAAGTTATTTGAAGAAATCGATAAACCCATCGGATATAAAACACTCTATAAAAATTCTTTTGGGACAGAAAGTGAATCAAGCTGGAATGGAATAATAAAAGGGCACAATGGATTTCCAGATGGTAATAATATTGGTTCAGGTAATTCATTCCAAGGACCAAACGGAGTTATTATTTCAAATTGGGAAGGAATATTTACTACAAAAGACGATGGTGAACAATTAGCATTTAAAGGTAGAGATATGAATAAGAATGGAAAATACGTGGTTCTTAGAACATATTCTACTATTGATACTAAGAAATTTTCTTGGATTAATGGATTAGTATGTTTATTGGAAGGCACATACAATAAAAATAATAATGAATTTAAAAGTATAGGTTATGAATGGCTATATTAATTGTGAGGAAGATACAATAAATAATTGAAACAAAGTAAAATAAAAAAAACCATAGCCTTCTATCAACCTGGATGATAAATTGAGATATAAGGCTATGGTGGGTTTATGCTAGATCGAATTGGCAATAATATACAATAAACCAAATTATATTAAGATTGTATTTACAATGCAATATTCTGTATTACACTTTCACTAGTTCACAAGGAATATCTAAATACCTGACATGCTTAAAGTCAATTGTTTTTCATTTAATAAATCTAATATTCATGGATAAAAATTATTAAATATACAATTTTAGATAAAATATTATTTGTATTCATGGTCCTAATTATTTTGCTGTCTTACTACTGCAAAAATAATGAACTAAAATTGTTTCCAAATATCTCTAGAAAAATTTAATGTAGAACATTTCAATTATCATCATCATATACCAAATTCAGAAAAATGACAAAATCTTTTCATTTGTAATATTATCATATATTTAAATTCTGGCGTATATTGAATAGTTGCGTTGTTATAATAGTTATAAATATGGATATAAAGCAATTTCTATGTAGTATTTGAGTCGTCACAACATACACCAATATTTCATAAAAAATCTTTTTAGACTAAACCCTTAATTTAGATCTGTATAATATTTAATTGGAGTTAAGTTTACATTGTTAGATGAATTAGAAAATAAAAATGAAACTAACAATATTCCTTTAGATTTT
>JALDXL010000336.1:0-2726 GCA_032155045.1 Nitrososphaerales archaeon | reverse complement strand
GATCTGTGTAATCTTAAGATCAGTATTAGGCTGTTGAAATTAAAAGCGGTTGTCAAAGAAATGACGAAACTAATTCTCTGTCACCACCACCAATTTTCATTGATTTGACTTGTAAACATGATGTAATTAACAAAGGTAGAAGAAAAAATTTAAGATTATGAATCTTCAGGTTTCGATTTATTTGGGTGTTACAGAGGCTACGATATAACACCCTTAAACGAGATGTGACAAACGATTAAGCCCATAGTAGCAATAATAGTAGTAGTAATTTATTTAAAAAGTTGTTGATTTTGTGAAAATTGTAAATAAAAATTTAGATGTAATCACTAAAATTAGCAAAAATAAAGATGAACATTAGAAATTCTAAGCAATATTTTTTACCAGATTATAAACGATTTTCTTTTAGAAATTTAAAAAAGAACTAAATTTTGTTAAGTAGATATAATCTTTGATAAGATGATTTATTAAACTATTATAGGAAATTTTTAGAATCTATTGATATTTCAATAGATTCCTTTTATTATTATCAGATAATAAAAATATATTCGGTAACTTGGAAGTGTTAACACAATTATATAGTTCTGACTGCTTGTAGTTTTAGTATTTTATATAAATCTTATTGAAGATATAAAATGGTTACGTATATCTATATTTTCCATACTATCAAATTTGTCAGAAAATCCTTTAAATCCTAATACATAACCGTGATTCTCAACAAATACTGTCCAATCTTGAAGACCAATCATAGGTATGGACTGTTCATATTTATTCTGAATAGTAATGGCAAATGTTCCTGCTTTATGACCGTCTATACTAAGAGATGAAGGTTGTTCAATTACATTGACATAATTATCTATCATTCCTGTTTTGTATGCCTTCAAACTCAAATCTGTAGCTTCTTCTATATTTGATGTTTCAAAATAATTTAAAATTGGATCTTTATGAAAAAGATAGATTTTTTCTTGTGAATTTGAATCTGAACTAATTTCAATATCTGGGACTGATTCTAAATCTGAAGTTTTTTCATTTATTTTCCAATCTGTAGGATATTGAAATTGAATTCCGTGTTCTTCGCTTGTATAATTTGTATATTCTACACCAAATGCTTGGTTTTCAGGTATAAGAATAAAACTTAAAGTGAATGATATTGTCAAACTTAAAAGTACAATCAATTGTTGTACTAAACTCATCCTAGTTTTAAGTTCTATATAATATAAAAAGGTTCACTAAAAATAATTTCTAAATTGGATTTAGATGACATATTTTGAATGAATTAACAATAATTTTATTTTTAATCTTCTATTTGACGTGCTCTAATAAACTATCTTAACATTTAATTTATCACGCATATTATTTTACTACTTTGACATAAGATTACTTATGCTAAAATACTTATTATCTTGAACAGTTTCCATACCCGTAGACATAATAAAATTCAAATTATCTAGTAAAAGTTGGTTGATAATGCTAACAGTTGAAACAGCATCTATTGCATATAGAGTTACTTGTTTTCTCCATGTCAAATTATGCCTAACGGAAATCATCATTCAATATATTTGATTTTTCTTCATTTAAACTATCATTCAATTCTTCTGGATATTCAATGATTAGGTGTAATGAATCGTCTTCCATGTCTTTATCATTTTGTTATGTATTTATGATATGATAAAACTGATATAAAAGTAAAAAGGATTGTTAAAGCTTTGATACTAAAAAAATGTCAAATAAAAAATAACTACAAACAAACAAAACTTTTAATATATTAATCTAAATATATGTCTGAAACTGCATTGCCATTAGAAATTAGATGGTTTAATAAAAATAATACTGATTACGATCTAGCCTATAATTGGTTCAAATCGATAAATCCCATATTTGAAACAGAATGTAGAGAGGATCAATACCTTTTTTTGCCAAACTCAGAAGATATAGGAATTAAATTACGACCTTGGAAAGATGAAGAAGGAAATGAAAAACCTCCAAAATTTGAAATAAAATGGAGAAAAAAAAAGACTCCAAATTTTGAATTAATAAGTAACATAATATCAGGTACGTTAGAAGAATGGGTAAAGTGGAGTTGGACCTTCACTAATCCTCCTGATTCAACAGATAGTAATTTTGATTTTTTTTCCACATTACCAAATGGACCAGGAATAAAAATTAAAAAATGGCGGGTTCTAAGAAGTTATAGTTATCAAGATATATCAAAATCTCTGCAAAGAATCAATACTGATTCTGGGGAGGAAGGAATACAATTAGAATTAACAAAACTAATCTGTAATAATGAAAGCTGGTGGACTTTTGGATTTGAGGGAATTGGTAAGAAGAATAATGAATCAGAATTTAGCAATTCAATTAAGAAAATTTTAAAAGATTTTAAGATAACTCTTGACAAGACAAATTCTTTTGGATATCCAGAATGGTTAAAGTATAAATTTAGTCATCTATCATAATTTTTATTATTACAGTATGCAAAATAAGATTGATTAAAATCAAAGCATTATGTCTAATATATTATTAACAATAGTAATTTGTGTAAAATAAAAATAAAAATAGTATATTTCCCAATTATTTGGAAGCTTGTTCATTAATACATATAATTAAAATAACTTTCAAATAAAAAACAAGTGAATATTATAATAATATTAATTCATTTAATAGATAAATAGGCTGTGTTAAGATAACCAGTAAAAAATCTAGCTGATGATGTTTAAATACAGAGGTTA
>JALDXL010000335.1:0-2743 GCA_032155045.1 Nitrososphaerales archaeon | reverse complement strand
AAAAATTTCTGCAATAAAATAATTTATTAATTGATATTGTTTTATATGACCTGTTGTTAGAAACCCTAATGTAACAGCAGGATTAAAGTGAGCCATAGATATTTTACCAAAAAGATATACTCCAATAGCTACAGCAATAGCAGGAGCAATTGCGATAAAAGGAAGTCCTAATAATCCGCCTGTTTTTGCATCAATAACTACTGATCCAGTAGCTAGTGTAACTACAATAAATGTCCCAATAAATTCTGCAAAGAATACTTTCTTACCTCTGCTATTAACTAATTTATCTTTCAGTAGTAATTGTAATTGCTGAAACAAGTTCCTTTACCCTTTTTTCTATTTCATCTCTTATCTCTCTAATTTCTTCGATAGATTTTCCTTTTGGATCTTTTAAATTCCATTCTATAACCTTTGGTAAAAATAAGGTAGGACAGAAACTTTTATCCATACATCCCATATTCACTATTGGTTCTGAACCACGCATCATTTCTTCTGTGATCTCTTTGGATTTTTGATTACTGATATCTATTTCAACTTCTCTCATTGCTTCAACTACTATCGGATTGATTTGTGATACAGGTTTTGTGCCTGCACTTTGAACATTAAATTCTCTTGGAGCATATTTTTTAAAGAAACCTTCGGCCATTTGACTTCTTCCAGCATTTTCAACACATACAAAAAGGACTGTTTTATTGTGTATGTTATTGTTGTTGATTGATTTAGATTTTCCAAAAAATTTCATTATGACATCACCTGATTTAGTTCGTTATTCCTTTAACTATTATACTAACAATTTTTCTTCCATCACTAAAATTGCTTTCATCAATATAGGTTTTCTCATTTAATACCTCTATATTTTGAAAACCAGCATCTCTGATACTTTGTAAATAATTTTCTTTTGTTAATGCACCATCAATACAACTACACCAATTATTAGTATTGATATCATCGTTACTAGTCTCTTTAGTCGTTATGAGATCAGAAATAATTATTCTTCCCTTTCCTTCTTTCTTTAATATTCTATAAACTTCTTTGAAGGCATTTGTTTTATTAGAAGTCAAATTAATAACACAGTTACTTATTACAACATCTACGAAATTGTCTTCAACTGGGATTTTCTCCTCTATGTCTCCTTTTCTAAATTCTACATTTTTGTAATTATTTGCAATTGCAGCATTTCTTGCTTTTTCTAACATATTATAAGTCATATCAATCCCAATAACCTTTCCCACATTACCTACAAGTTTAGAGGCTAGGAATGCATCAATTCCTGCACCTGATCCTAAATCTACAAGAATTTCTCCTTTTTTCAAATCTACAAAGTTTAATGGTGCTCCACATCCTAATCCAAGAATTGATTCTTGTGGAATGGTTTTCAAATCTGTTTCATTATATCCAATATTAGATGTTATTTTTTGGTTAGAAGAAGAATTATTATTAGTGTCACAACAAATATCTTGTGTTGAGCTACAACAAGTATTAGAAATATTACCTTCTAATGCAATCTTCGCGTAACTTTTCTTTATTTCTCTTTTTAATATTTCTTTTTGCATATTAATGTTTACAAAGGAAACTATTTAAATTGTCAAGAGGACTATTTAACACTAAGTGTATTGAAGGAAACCAAGAGACAAAAAGGAAACAAATTGCCAGTATTTGAGAATATTTGCAATTTTGAAGGCTATGACTCTAACAAATTAATGTTGCAAACAACAAAAATAAGAAATTTAATAACTAAAAGAGGAACATTTGAAATGCTAATCCCTTTATGTTGCACAACTAATCCTGTCAGATATAAACAATTTAGAGAATTAATGAAAGGTATCAGTAGTAAAACACTTGCTCGCAGACTAAAAGAACTAGAGAAAGATGGCATTCTAGAAAGATATGCATATAATGAAATCCCACCAAGAGTAGAATATAAGTTAACCAAAAAAGGTCAAGAATTAGTTGAATCTATTTTTAACCTAATACATTGGATGATAAAGTGGTCTTAAACGTATTTAAATAAAATAATTGTCTAGTTATCCATTATTTTACTTTAAAAAATAAATACTCATTTATTTTTAAAAAATATGAAATAATAGTTTATGATCATTATAATTTTTAATAAAAAATATGTATATGTTCATTATTCACGGATTATAAATACATTATTCGATATAATTACTTCAGGAATTGATATATTTTATTTTACCGAGTTATAGAGTAAAATTGCTTCTCATATTATTATCAGTAATACTAAAGAAATAATGACAATTATAACTTAATTATATATTATAATCCCATGAATAGAAGTAATGGGTTCAAATCCCTTCACTACATGCTGTTGAGTAAAACTAGATTAATGTTACTCTATTACAGAACCTAATAGCTAAACCTAGCAACTTATTAACTAAAAGTTAGATTTACCTTATTAAACAAAGTTATAAAAGATCAATATAAAAGATCAAACTGTCAGAACATCCTAATTAAATGATCTTTTAGAATCCTTCGTACATCAGATATAATATTAGTGCAGCTCTATTAATCATTGCATACATTTGAATCTGATGTTGCTGCTACTGCAACAGCACGAAAAATTATTACACTGGTTTTAGGTATTATTTTGTTAACCGGAACAATTAGCTCATTCCATCAATTTTCATCATCATCATCATCATCATCATCCTTTATCAGAAATGCACAAGCTCAACCTTACAACTATAATGTAGCTGATAATAACAACAACTTCAACTCAGAA
>JALDXL010000334.1:0-2744 GCA_032155045.1 Nitrososphaerales archaeon | reverse complement strand
ATATATATATATACTTGTCATCGGTTTAAATAAAAATTAACAGATAAGTAATCGTAAGAAATGGAACAATAATCTTAAAATATTTAGGCATAGAGACTAACTTTTCTCCCCACTCACTATTAATTCAGTTAATAACGCTATTATCACCTTTTAATTTATATAGTTACTTTTGGTTATCCAATAACTATAGGTGAGTATAAAATGGTAAATAAGCTCGAAGGAAAAATTGCAGTTATCACTGGTGGTAATAGTGGTATTGGTTTAGCTACCGCGATGAGATTTGTCTCTGAAGGAGCATATGTATTCATTACAGGTCGGCGTCAAAATGAACTTGATGCAGCAGTATCGGAGATAGGTCAAAACGTAATTGGTATTCAGGGCGATGTATCAAACCTAGCAGACCTAGACAAATTATACAATAATGTGAAGGATCAGAAAGGCCATATAGATATTCTCTTTGCAAATGCAGGAATTGCTCAGTTTGCTCCTTTAGGAGAAATATCTGAGGAACATTTTGATCAAATATTCGATATTAATGTCAAGGGGGTACTTTTTGCTGTTCAAAAAGCTCTTCCAATTTTTCAGGATGGTGGTTCGATCATTTTGAATTCTTCTATAGGTTCATCCAAGGGTATTGAGGCCTCTAGCGTCTATAGTGCAACTAAGGCAGCTGTACGATCCTTCGCGAGGACTTGGACAGTAGATCTGAAATATCGAAAGATCCGTGTTAATGCAATAAGTCCAGGTCCCATTGAAACACCAATCTTTACTAATTTAATGCCTCATGAAGAGCAACGCCAAGAATTCAAGCAGAGTCTAGTAAACAACGTACCATTGATGAGAATGGGTACTCCTGACGAAATTGCAAAAGCTGTATCATTTCTTGCATCTGATGATAGCAGCTATGTTACAGGTATTGAACTTTTCGTAGATGGAGGACTAGCACAAATCTAGATACTGGTTATATTTTTTAATATAGTCTGTAAATGAATATACGATTTACCATCCTAAAATCAGATAAAGAATAAGATTTTTTTCCGATTCAACCTCAAAAATATCTGATGCAATTTTGTATACAACAAATTACACATTAATTAAAAAAGAAGATTACAGGGAAGTATTTTCAATGCAATGCACCTTTCTTTAAATAAATCAAAAAATGTTCATCTTGTTTGATAAAATATTTAATAATACTTAAAGATGGTTATTCAGTAATTCTTTTTTATTTCAATTTTATTTATTTTTTTATCCATTATCTGGTTGGTCATTCAATATTCATATCGAGTATATCATTGATAAAATAATAAAATATTATTTACATACATATTTATTGTAATAATTAAAAATCATAAAAGTAAGACTATAATGATTCTTATTAAGTGATTCTAATATTATCTGAATAGACGTATTTATCGATTCTATATTTTTATCAAACCTCATTTTAAACAGTATTGGTCTTTCTATATTTTTTTTAAAAAATATTACAACTTCAAAAAATTTTTTAGGACCATACTATTTTTTTAGCTTATAGCCATATTTAGAGATAACTTTCATTGTTTTTAGAAAAAATATCATTAAATGACAATATTTATATCAATATCCAATATTAATATTTCATTGAATCAACAATCACAAAATAAAATTGATGAAAAAAAGATACAAGAATTTATGAATAAGGCTGTACAAGATATTGCTGGAAGTTCTACTGCAATACTTGTAATTCTTGGAGAGAGACTTGGATTATATAAAGCGATGGCAGATGAAAACAAATACATTTCATTTCAAGAGCTTGCCAAAAAAACTGGAACAAATGAAAGAATAGTTAAAGAATGGTTAGGAAACCAAGTAACTAGTGGATATATAGAATATGATCCTTCAACGGAAAAGTATCTTTTACCACCAGAACATGCCCTAGGATTATCAGATCCAAACAGTCCCATATACTTACAAGGTGCATTTAAAGCGATAAAGTCTTACTTTAAAGACGAAGAAGAATTTATCAAAATGTTTAGAAATGAAAGAACATTTTCCTGGTTCGATCATCATCACTGTATGGCGGATGGTTTTGCAGAATTTTTCAAAGCTGGATATATAGGTAATCTATTAAATCTTTGGATTCCAGCAATAGATAATGGGAAAATTAATGAAAAACTTAAAAAAGGAGGAATGAAGGTAGCTGATATTGGATGTGGTTATGGAATAAGCACTATATTAATGGCAAAGGCTTTTCCAAATTCCAACTTTATAGGATTTGATTTCCATAAAGAGTCTATTGAAAAAGCAAATAATCTCGCAAAACAAGAGAATTTGAATAATATAAAATTTGAGATTGCGTCAGCATCAGATTTTCCGGGAACTAATTACGATTTTATAACATTTTTTGATTGCCTTCATGATATGGGAGACCCTAATGGAGCATTGACTCATGTACTATCTGCAATTAACAAAGAGGAAGGAGTCGGCATGATAGTAGAACCATACGCTCATAACAAACTTGAAGATAATATTAATCCACTTTCTAAGACATTTTATGCTGCATCTACATTGATCTGTGTACCTAACTCTTTAGCTTTTAATGGCCCAGCATTAGGCGCACAGGCGGGAGAAGAAAAAATCAAAGATGTTGTAAAAAGTAGTGGATTTTCATATTTTAAAAGAGCTGTGGACACACCTATAAATATTGTTTATGAAATTAAACCATAATTTCATTTTTTGAACAAGAAAACAATAAAACCATTTTATAT
>JALDXL010000333.1:0-2753 GCA_032155045.1 Nitrososphaerales archaeon | reverse complement strand
TCAGAATTTAAGTTTTTTTATTATTATATGTGATTCTTTCATAGTGCTATTTATTGTAGTATCTATTAATCCAAGATTTGCTGATGCAAACTTTAACATATCGTATATAGATGAAAGTAATCCATCTCATGGACAACCATTATATATTCTCAACAAACTTTGTCTTGAGAAGGAAAGACAAGCCACAGATTAACATTAAAATATAAAAATTTAAAGTTGATTTCTTATTCCTGAGATTTTTATTTCATGTTTGTCTTTTGGAATAAATATATTCATATTAATTGTTTTACCATCCATAGTAACTTTTTTATTTTCATATTGTTTCCCGTCCAAAAAAATATCTATTTTTTGGTTTGAAGTAATTTGTGGAACTTGGAAGATCGTTGGACCTCCATTTGGATGATATGTTTTGATTTCAAAAATAATACTATCTGAAGAAGGTTCATATCTAAAGTTGCTAATAGCTGAAGCACTTTCTAAATAATAATCAATATGCTCTCCATTTCCAATCTTCAGTGTAGACATATGAGGAGCGTTGATATCCAATCCAGCACAACTATAGAAATAAACATCATGCTTTATGGCATCATCAGGAGTAATTTTGTAACTAACTTCTCCACCAGGATAAATTACTGGAAATACGTTGCTTTTTACAGAATCTATTTGAGTACCATTGATTGAATGTACCGAAGCGTAGACTGCAACATTTTTAATTATATTGTTTCCTTTATTTTTTATTGTACCAACTAGAGCTTTTTCATCATCTGTAGCAAAATTTGAATAATTCTGTCTTAACTCCATAAAGAATGGATTCCCTACTTTTTTAGTTTTAATAGGATAGGTCAATCCATTAAATAATTCGTTACTACTAATAGTAAATTTAAATGGAGCAGCTGTATATGGATATATTACATTAGTAAATGTGTTACTTGTTAATATTGATGATACATTATTTGGTTTAGTTACATTTACACCTACTTCAACTTTTAAAGGCGTACTTTCTTTATTTTCTACTACGCCAACCAAATTCCAATTTCCATTTAAATCTTGGAAGATTTTCTGATCCACAATTGAAATTGGAAATTCTCCATATAATTTACTAGGTACTAGAATAATTAATAAAAACAATATAATCAAAGATGGAATTATATATTTAGAATATGTAAAAATGTCCATGACTTGTTAATAGTATTGTAGAATCAAGATAAATTCCTTTTCAGGAATTTGGCTGTGTTAATTTACCTATACAGTTTTAGTTATGAATGTCCTATTTCTAAGCTGTTAATCATTAGATTATTTGGAAGAAACAGAATACCCGCTTTGTTATGTATTCTCTTTATCTATACTTTCTTGTTGTCTCAATCTACATAATATTTCTAAAGCGTTAGTCTTATTTAGAGAGTAAAAAAGAAGTCATGTTATCCATGGATATTGTTGTTCCAACCGTCGATAATATTAAAGCCAATTTAAAAAAAGTCTTAACCTTGTATCTTGACTTAAGCATATTTTTTAACTAGCTAAACTTTCTTATTATATTTAGAATTCGAATATTAATTTAGTAACGTATATTATTTGTTTTAGATAAAGAATGATTATTATATTATTCAATAGCTATTTATTATAAATAAGGTTAATACCGAAAAATGTTAGAACATTAAATACTGATTAGCTTTCAAGTTTTTATTTAAATTTATTGTTTGTTATAGGAATTCTTCTTGATGATAAATCAATGACTTATTCTTAAATCTTCAGTTATGATAAAAATCAAGAATCTTGTTTTAGAGTATAAAAGGTCAGGTAACAAGCAAGAATCATCTAAAGTCTTTTCAATCCATATCTTTCCACCATGAGATTCAATAATATTTTTAGAATTGTACAAAACAAGGAATATACCTCTTTTAGATTTTTTTTGTGAATTTTATAAATAGATATGGAAATAGCTGAGGGTCTATACCTTTACCTGTACCCTGTATTCTAATTATTATATAAATATTATAATCAAGAATTGATAGGTTTTTCCCTAAAAATTACTTTCCATATCCTACTTTATCAGCTAATATTACTACTTCTCTGCCTTTATTTGTTAATGAATTATAGATTCTTGGTTTACCTCGTCCAGGAGATTTATCTTTTTTTACTTTTCTTTCAATCAAACCTAAATTTGTTGCTCTTTTCAGTAAAGATTGTCCATATCCCCAACTTCCCATTGTAATAAGTAATTCTCTTGTGTGTAATTCTTTATTTTTCCTTAGTATTCTAAATAATGGAATAAGAGGACGTTCATTTATCAGAACTTTAAGTATGTTTAAATCTACTGTTATAGGAGCTGATTTTGTACTTACAGGAGCTGATTTTGTACCTTTTACATCCTTCACTGTTGTGATTTTTTTGGTAGATTTTTTAACAGAACTCTTCGGAGTTGTACCATTAGACATAATACTTATGTTAATGTTTAATAATAATAAAAACTTATTCATTAAGAAAAATTTTGTTGACAATGAAGTCGTAAAGAATTAAAGTCACATTATAAAATAGAAGTAGCAACACAACAAAATTTAGATAATTAAATTAGTAGTTAGTTGAAACATATGAAACGGTAATTGGATTATATCTGCGAATTTGACATATTTTATTAATAAAGATATATTTATCGAGTAATAAGTTGTTGTTAATAGTTTAATACTATATTCTAATCTTAACAATAATATGGCAATAATTAAATTTTTATAATATCTCTATTTTTAGTTTAAATA
>JALDXL010000332.1:0-2764 GCA_032155045.1 Nitrososphaerales archaeon | reverse complement strand
GTTACGTAAACTAAGACCAAGAAAATACAAATACAAAGAATACATAACAATAAAGATGGATGTTCTATTTCTGAGAAATTTAACAATCAATTATCAGAGATAGGACATACACAGCTAAATCTATTTTGTTAATTTAACAGGTCCAAGAAATAATATTACCATTGACGTGATATTGTGAACCATGAACCTTAACATTATATTCAGTTACAATATCTGATAATATTTCGTATTTCTTTTGAATTTCTGAAATAGTATCAGTCAACAATTCTAATGAATTGGACACTTTTGGTTTTGTAAGTATCGATTAGATAGTTAATGATTAATAAATAGATTATCATTCAGATATCCAGAGTATTGGAACTATATTTCTATGTGTTAAATTTAAGTTGGTTAACAGAATGGCTAACTGCTATAGGAACTGCAGGAAGTGCCATTGTTGCTGTAGGGATAGCAGCATATACATCTAACATTAGCAAAAAAAATGAAAAAAACCAAGCATTGAGATACGTTTTCCAATTATTAGATGACAATGGACATAGAAATGCAAGAAGAAGAATTATCAATCTATATGGTGAAGATTCTGATTACAGACAAGACAAAATTTTGAGATTATTGGGATTAAAACAAGATGAAATTGCCCGAAAAGAAGCAATTTTAAAAGAATCTCAAGAAATGGTTAAGGCAGATTTTGACCAAATTGGATCTTTACTAAAAAATAAGGAAATCCCCAGAGATGAATTTATTAAGATATATTGGCACGATGTTTTAAAATGTTGGCAAGTATTAGAAGAGGATATAAAAAAAATGCGTTTGACTTTAAATGATAAGACATGTATGGAGAATTTTCAACATCTCCAAGAAATAGCAACAGAATATGCAAAAACAAAGATGAATTTTGACTATAAAGATATCCCCAAATTACTTCAAAAAGATATTATCGTTTACCCGCTGCTAAAGATAGATGATTACAATTCTTCTACAAGAGAATTCACACTTACATCAGATGAATATCTGAATGCTGACATTGTAAATCATGATACGATCTATTTAGTTGATGAAAACAATAATAGAATTGATTCTCCTGTTGACATTAATTATAATGATATAGATAAATCAATTATTATAAAGATAAAAGAAGAAACGAATAATCAAAAGCGCTATTTGTATTTATCTACTGATATAAAAGATATCTATGGTATTCCATTGAAGAAATATGTGAAGAGCGAATGTTCAATTTAAATTTATTTTAATTACTCATTTCTCCGGTAAATCCCTTGTTAGTTGTAATAATTGGTATTGGTGTTTTGGTGTGAAATCTATTGATTGACAAATACTGATAAACTCCGCATCATATCGTAGTGGATGCGATTTATGACGATCATGTGGATTTTTGATTGAGGAAGTGACTTAATCAAATTATTTCAATTTTTCTTTGGATTGTGACTAAACCAATTATCAATACTCTTTGTTCCTGTTATTGCTTGTTCTCCGGTATATCCTAATGCTTTATAAACTGCTAAAACATTAGAACTCATTTCTTTAATTCTATTTCACCATTTAACTTTTGGAAATCTACAATTCCAATGATAGTACATTATTTTATTACCGACATATTCAGAATCTTCTCTTTGGTAAAACCATATTATTTTCTTACACCCTTTACAACGTTTCATTTCTTCGGTTTAGAATCTATAGGAGATTTACGAACTACCATTACCATTTCGTTATTTACAGATTCCCATGACCAATCTAATTTATCACCTGATTGTAAATTCCATTGTCTAACCATTGAAATAGGAATAGTAGTCTTTAACGATGCAAATTTTTTAGTATTTTTTGTTAATGTGGTAATTTCTCCCAATACATACATTTTATTTTCTATGATATAATTAGTTATTCAAATATTTAAACTATACCATAATTAGGGTCATGAACTATACCATAAAGTATAAATAATAAATTATACCATAATTATGGTATGAATAAACTAATAACAACAAATAAAGTTGTTGAAAACAAAAGTGAAGAGTTAGAGAACAAACGCGAGGACCATGGTCTTAATATAGCCCTCACAAGAAACGTGTTGCGATTACAGAACACCGATACTTACTATGTACAGTCAGAGTCTGCAGAGAATATCTACTACTATGTAAGATATAACTTTGGCGTATTGGAGTGGTGTTCTTGTCCCGATAACTCTACAATATGAATAAAGTGTAAGCACCAGTTTGCAATAGAATACGCTATTAGGTTAGGAACTCTCAAGGACATTGATTATTTACCAAAAGAAGCAAAGAGATATCCTCAACAAGCAACAGCAACGACAGAAGCAATAGCAGCAAAATCATGGAAGGATGACGAATATTCCTTCTAATTTTTAGATTGGATATGTCTAATAATGATAATTTTTCAAACTGGGAAGAAACTAACGAAGCAGATAAAATTAACTATCATGACGATAGAAAGCACGGAATAATCCAAATATTTGCAAGGGTTAGATTACCATACAAATTCTATGAGGTTGCGAATGCCATATCAATTATTTATGGTCTGAAATCATTTGATGATTATGTATCCTGTCTTGTCTATGAGGATATTGAGAACCAGATTCATAATGGAACAGACGTATTTGGTGATTGTATATTAAACAAGATAACCGGTGAACAGACATACTGGCATACTGCAGAAAAAGAAGCAAAAGATACAATTCCAGATCTTGGATTACCTTCCAGAGAAGAAGTAGAAAAAAGATGGGGTAAGATTC
>JALDXL010000331.1:0-2764 GCA_032155045.1 Nitrososphaerales archaeon | reverse complement strand
ACCTTCTTCGACATCTTTATTGCTGTCTTTAGATTTATTGTCACCTTCTTCGACACCTTTATTGCTGTCTTTAGATTCATTGTCACCTTCTTCGCCACTACCATTATCAGAATTATCTTGTGCATATGCCATTTTAACACCATTATTCAAGGAAAAAATAGCATTATTTTCAAAAAGATTTAGTGATACTTGGGAACCAGGCCCCATAATTAAAATCATACTAACACATACAAATACACCTATATTTAACAAAGATTTTTTTATCATTAAAATTAATAATTGACTTCTATCTGGATATTAAAGGATTGTGATTCAATATTTATTTAAATATTAATTGATTCTTATTATAGTAAACTTAATAAATTCTTAAAACTATAAAAAATTATAAAAAAATAAAATAAAAATTTTATCATAAATTTAATTAGTAATAATTTTATATTGATATAAATACTCTATAATTATCGCTAAAAGAATCTCATTTAAATAAACCTATGCATATTTTAATAATCATTTATCCAATCTATTGATTTGTGGTTAAAGTTATTTATCTAAATAGATATTTAGTAATAAATAGAAAAATATGTACTTAAAATAATAACTTTAAAGATAATAGTAAATCAATACTTCAAGATGTGTATTGCAAAAAAGCTTAAGATCGAATATACTGGATAAAACTCCCCAAAAATTTATAGTTATTTAACTCATCCCATTGAATTTAAAATTTGATTATAGTTTATAAAGTAAAACCGTAAACTAAATACACAATAAAATGATACTTCAATTATGGTATCTACTAAACTATTAAAGTTAAAAGTAGAGATGGACATTGATATTCCAATGGATCTCATAGAAAGTAAAAATAGACTAAGGCTCATTGAAGAAGGCATAATAAAGAGTATATGCAAAGGATTATACGAAGAAGGAATTTCATTTCATATCAAGACATTCAATTTTAATCTTGGCGATAATATCGCGAATTAATAAAAGTCGTGCAAAAAATATAAAAAACATTTATGAATACGCTATGAGATGAATTTTCATGATAGTATTATTCATTCAAATATTGTTATAAAGTATTTGGAGTTTTATGCTAACCAAAATTAGAATGTAATTGGAGAATCTTAAAGTCGATTCTAAAATTCGATGAATATTTCAGATATTATATTAACAGAAATCTAATCTATTTCTATATAAATATCATCTTTAAATAAATATTTTAACAATTTTAGAATAAAGAGTAATATCTTATATTCTAGAATCAATTTTATTTGATTATGTAACCCATCACAAATATACATTTAAATAACTTTTATATATCGATTTAATCGTGATGAAACAAATCATATTACTGTTTTTATCAGTTATTGTTACTTTAATACCAATTATCAGTTTTGCTCAAATGGACTATCCTGTGTCTCCTACTATTGTACAACAAATACCTCCAACAGCTAAGCCATCAGAACTAGGTTATATTATCTTAGCAACAAATATTATAAACGATAGTGGAGGTAAAAAACTTCCATCTGATTTTACAGTAAACATAGTCGGCCAGTCTTTTATTTTAGCTTCATTTCAAGCTCTTCCAGCACCTGAAGTCAAAATTGTGACTATCAAACCAGGCAACTATTCATTGACATTAGGCAATAGTCTAGGTTACAAGATTTCCGCGCAATATCAATGTGAAGGAAATATTAAAGCTGGCGAGATCAAGACTTGTTTGATTACTCTTAATGACGAGGCAACAGCAACAGCCCCGTTTCCACCACCAAGTGGCGGAGGAGGCCAACAGACACCACCAACTACAACACCACCACCAAGTGGAGGAGGAGGACAAGATGGTACTGGAGGCCAATCAGGCAATATGCCTCCAGGTACTCCGTTCCATTTTACAGCAGCTGGTGATTTTAGAGACAATACTAATACCGATGAGAATATGGCAGCAAATGATCCAGAAATTGTTTTGATTCTTGGGGATTTCTCATATAATGGAAATGCTAAGCAATGGTGGTCTGATAATATGAATGCCATAACAAATCTAAATGTTATCGGAGCTCTTGGTAATCATGATAAACCAAACAATGATTTTCTAAATTTATGGCCACTCAATAAAGGTAAGTGGGAATTTATCTATAAGGTAAGTAATGTTGCTTTCATTGCTTTTAATACTGAAACTAACGATCCTTCAACTATTGAACCATTATTAGAACAAGCGCAGGCAGATCCAACTGTAGAGCACATTATACCATTTGCTCATAAAACGATATTCACACCGAAACCAGGAAATCCATTGAAACCTGACGCTAACAAAGGGTACTTTGATGTGTTCAAAAAATATGATAAAATTAAAATGATATTGGGAGGGCATAATCACTTTTATGCTAGAATGAATGCGGTTCCAGGAACAGATTTTATATATGTGACTGTTGGAAACGGAGGAGCAAATCCACATCAAGATTCAGGAGAATCTGGCTCTCCACCTAAACAATATGTCAAAAGTAATGGAGTTTTACATTGTGATGTTAATAAAGAGACAATAAACTGCAAGATTATCTCAAATGAAGGAAAAGTATGGGATGAATTTACAATAACACCAGGTAATCCTCCATCTTCAGGTCAAGATCCGTCTCCTGCTCCACGTACAGTTTCGCATCAAATACCATCAATAATTCAGGAACAAATACCACCAATGGAGACCCCTTCAATACCTTCACCAGCTAATCAATCAGAACCAGGTTATATTATCTTTGCAACTAATATTATAAAC
>JALDXL010000330.1:0-2793 GCA_032155045.1 Nitrososphaerales archaeon | reverse complement strand
GTCTTAATTAGTATTTATAGAACTAAG
Source organism: Nitrososphaerales archaeon (assembly GCA_032155045.1). Taxonomy (GTDB): domain Archaea; phylum Thermoproteota; class Nitrososphaeria; order Nitrososphaerales; family Nitrososphaeraceae; genus TH1177. Next base: position 2,766 of record JALDXL010000330.1, on the reverse strand, counting down.
TGATCATTCAAATTCTTCTTTTTTTCTATATCTAAAGTTCAGGAGGGTTTTTAATGATCATGGTAAATTTAAACATAAACCTTATGATATCTATGTTACCAAATATAGTGCATTTGAATTATATTTAGAGGAACAAAATCTAAGAGCAAAGGAAGCATTAGTAATAAATGAATAACATATTGTTTTAAATTGATAAATAATAATTTTAGTTTTTTTACGTTTTAAGTTATATGGCAAAGGATTATACAATTATTAACAATTTGAAGTTTTTATAAAAAAATTTTGGGAATAAATTTATTATTTCGTTATATTTTATTTTTTATGTCATTATTATTAATTCTTCAAATTCTCATTATATGCTTTGAATATATTTTGAAAAAAAGCAATCCCCCGCCAGAACTTGAAGGAATCCAAAATCAGTAGTAGAATTGTAAAAGACTATGTGATAGCAATTGAGTTTTTTGGTAATCTATAATATACCAAAAATTTAAGATTATTTTTATAATCTAAATATTTTCAAAAAATATCATATTTAAACACATATTAGAAAAAATTTGAAAAAGCAATAGCCTACTACTAAAGAGATAGTGCAAACAGAAATAGTAGAAGAAAAAAGAGCGTTGTTCATATATCAATCCATCACACATGGAAACCATTTTGAATAATTTTTACTAATCATAAATCATTCTAAATAGAAAATCTTTAAAAACAATGAATGTATGGTGTCCATAATGTTAGTAATTAAGACGCATTATTGTTTACCATTTCATAAAGCAGTAATAGTATGCCTAATTGCTGTCGCGTTTGGAATAAATTTACTTGTAGGTTTAATTCCTCTTCAGAATTCTTTTGCTCAGGAGTTTGATACCAATGGTGATGGAGTAGTAGATGAACTAGATGACCAATCGGCATCTGCTACATCCTCTACTGATGAAATCCAAATGGATACCAATGGTGATGGAGTAGTAGATGAACTAGATGCACAGACAACACCAACAGAAACAACAACAGGAGCAGACACAACAACAACAACAACAACAGGAGCAGACACAACAACAACAACAACAACAGGAGCAACTAAATCGGATGCAATAGATACAGATGATGATTATTTGTCTGATAGCACATCTAAGCCATGTAACCCAAATTCTCCTACATTGCGTATTGGCAAAGATGGTACAGTTGGCTCTAAAGGACCAAAAGTGACAGAATTGCAGAGTGATTTGACAGATCTAGGATACAAAAAATTTCTCGGGCCGCCAGGTATTGACGGTAAATTTGGATCTTATACCGAAGGTGCAGTCAAGCAATTTCAGATAGACAATGGGCTAAAGGGAAAAGATGGTATCGCTGGACCCGAAACATGGACTACAATATGTGACTTGCTTTCTCTTCCAAATAAATCTAAGCCTCTTTATGTATCACAACAGTATAGTTGTAATCCTTATTCTGATACTTTACAATTCGGCTCAAAAAATGAGAAAGTTATAGAACTACAGACATATTTGACTGACTTGGGATATGATGATTTACTAGAGCCAGAAAAAATTGATGGAAAATTTGGTCCACATACCAAAAATTCAGTAATGGCATATCAAAAGGATTTTGGTTTAACTGTTGACGGAAACGGAATAGTTGGTCCTCAAACTTGGAGTTCGCTTTGTGAACAAGTTTCATCGTTGCCTAAGAAATCTCCCACAACATCAGTACAACTTCCAGGAGAAGAACGACCGGTATCTATACCAGAATTTCGATGTGATGATGCTTCACAGATTAAACTCCCATTTTGTTATGATACCTGTGGTGATAATATTGATAATGATGCTGATGGCCAAACAGATGATCTTGATCCACAAGGTTGTGAACCAGGTAGAAAGGTTTACGATATGGATGAACTGAGTAAATTAAATAACAAGATTGTGGGTAAGTTAATTGATTTAAGTGAAGCAGCAGTGGCAACAACATTAATATCAGTTGAAGAGGATGTTAAATTTGCCAATGCAATAAAAGAATTTTCAAACAATATTAAACGTCAAGTACTGGATGCTGTCAGTAAGAGTGAACATATGTCCATACCACAAATAATAACAGTAGAATCATTAAGACTATGGACAGAAGATCCCGGTAATCAATGGGGAGAAGGATCATTGGACAGTAACGATCTTGTTATGTCGGCATCATGTTATGTGATTGTTCCTGCGAGTCAAAATAAATGCAATGTCTTTGTTGCAGAAGTAATATTTCTTACTACTGGAATAACTTTTAAGGTTATTGAATCCGAAGAAAAACCAGGGCAATATTTTCCCTATCGAGCAAAAGATTGGGGTGATACACAGAAAACTATTCCACATTTTGTTGTTGTAAACAATCCTAAAATGGGTGATATATGGTCTAATGGGAGCCATACTGGGATTTATTTAGGAGAATATAATGGAGTTAAATTATATATTAGCGCACGTGATGATGGCAACGGAGTTTATGGAGTAGATTCAGTGCAGCATGAACATGGCATACAAATTAAACAATTGCCAGATGGTGGTGTATATAGAACTTTCACACCATAACTTGTACAGTTGAATCATATATACTAATAACAATAAGTAACCAAAAAATTTACCTTTTTTTCTTTATTTAACTTTTAATCTAATATTATTAATTCTTTTTAGTTATTTTCTATTCTATGTTCTTTTTTTCAACAACAACAATTATTTATAACTAAATAAGATTTCTTCTCATTAGTAAGAACAATTTCTTTATTATAATTTA
>JALDXL010000329.1:0-2793 GCA_032155045.1 Nitrososphaerales archaeon | reverse complement strand
TCAACAGCTATTTATAGTGGTTTCTTATCACTATAAAAGATATCTGCTATCTATGTTTCTATTTGCTTTCTCTTCTGTTGGAATTCTCAAATTTTTCTAGATCTTGCTATTTCTAACATTCATTATACAATTTTGGTGATCTCTTTCGATACAAGAGATAGCGTAATCTCTATAAATGGAACATTTCAGAGATTCTGCTTACAATCCCTTATCCATTCCGCGTCAATATAAAGGATCATTGCAGGAATCCATATAAACCTCTATATATTTATTTTAGATTGGACAATAATAAATCCAGCTTTTTTTCTTGATTCTATCATTATTACCATAATATTATAGAGATACTATAACTTCAATGATATTATATTTAAAATCAATAACGAAAACAAGAAATCAATATATATCATAATTATATTTTTTGATTCTACCGACCAGTAATAAATTTTGTCATAGTCTGAATAGGAAAAAATCATCTAATATCTATCGTCAATTATTTTCTATTATTTGTTCAGGCCATGGCAATTGGTTAATATTGATTATTTCAACGAATTAAATTAAATTATTAAATAGACAAAGAAAGATAATACAATAAAATATTCGGTTCGAATATTCAAACCATACAATTAAGTACATAGTTTTCATCATACATTAACTTTCTATTTTATGAAAATGATAATAGCAAGTATCCGGCTCCAACAAATTGGTTAATTTGATTTATAATTAAGTTTATAGATTTGATAATTCATAAAATATAATAAAGAATATATACAGATATATTAAAAATGGCAGACAAGATTTATCTCCCAAAAATTCGAAGAGCATTAGTATTTCAAGGAGGTGGTTCTTTAGGAGCCTATGAAGCAGGTGTATATCATGTTCTATATCATTGGATAAGAAAAGATATTAAGGAAAATGAAACTGAGAATATTTTTGATATAATTGCTGGGACATCAATTGGAGCAGTTAATGCTTCGATAATTATAAATCATATTTTAGAGAATAAAGAAAATGATAAAGAAAATAAATTCATTAATAAAAATACTAAATACTGGGAATTTTCTGCTGAAAAACTTATTGAATTTTGGAAGACAATATCATCTGTCTATGCTTATTATGATTTTTGGATGAAATTCCTAGTAAATAATTGGGATAATAATCGTCAAATATTGTTAAATATCTTTCCTTTTTTTACGGATTTATTACCATCTGGGGAATCAATGCGACGATATTTGTTTACTAGGATGTCTATAACATTTGGTGAACCATATGTATTTAGTCCATTATTTATTCCACCTTTACCAACTCCTCTTTATAATAAATTCTTTGATTATGTATATCCAACAGCACATTGGTACCAATATAGTAATCAACCTCTCGCAAAGAGTGTTATATCTTTTGCCAATAAACTTATTTATAATAAGACTACAAAAGAGGGTGGAATAAGAACATATTATGAAAAAGGAGAACCAAGACTATTATTAATAGCAGCTGAGATTGAAACTGCTAAAACGGCGGTATTTGATAGTTATAATGATATTGATGTTGAAAATGACAGTGATAAAGATGAAAGTCATGTTATCACGATTGATCATGTACTAGCCAGTGCTGCAATACCAAACAACTTTTCATATATGGAGATTAATGGAAAAAAATATTGGGACGGAGGTATCTTAAGTAATACACCTATAAGAGAGCTTATACATAAATATGATGATTTTTGGATCAAAAGATTAGGATTAGGTTCTGATGATGGTTCTTCAAAAAACTTAGGATCAAATAATAAACTCATTAATGATTCTGATGTAATAAAATTAAAAGAAATTATAAATCAAAAACAAATTCCTGATCTTGAACTAAGTATAGTTAATTTACATCCTTCTGAGGAAAAAGACGAACAAATCCCTTCTTTATATGATTATGATATGACAAAAGATAGAGAAAATGATATTCGATTCCATGATAAAACTGAAAATGATATAAGAATGGCTCAAGTTATTTCTGATTACCATGAACTGTCATCTTCTTTAATGAATTTAATTGTTGATTCTATTGAAAAGATGAAGAGTATTGAAAACAAAAATAAAGAAATAGATGAATTTATAAATAATTTAAGGGTTATATTAAATCAAGAACAAAGAACACTTTCTGAAAAAGGAAAACCAAGATACTACTATGAATTATTAAGCAAGAAATTTGATGTTAAAGAAGTTATAAAAGTACAAAGGAAAGATGATAAACATACAATATCTGATAAAATCTATGATTTTTCATCAATAACAGTTTCAAATTTACTAAGAGAAGGAGAAAAAGATACTTTGAATAAAATTATAGAAAATGCATTAGAAACTAACAAAAATAAAAGTATTCTAAGCGACTTAGAAAAATTTATTGAAGATATCAAAGAAGAAAAAATGGAATCTGAAGAAAATCAATATCTTATACAATTAGCACAAGAAGAATTAAAAGAACTACGACAATCAAAATAAATCATTTCAAGTATTTATTTTTTTAATCCATTTATATGGCACTGTTAAGTTAACGATAAAACTTTAGCTGTGAATGTCCTATTCTAACTTGTATGTTACTAAGATTTGTCAGAAACAGAACACCCACTATTGTAATATTGTATTCTTTGTATTTGTACTTTCTTGGTTTGAGTTTACACAATACACATCTAATGCACTGGAACTTTTTTAAGAATCAAAAATGAAGCTATGTGTCTGTATGGAACTGGATCGAGATTTGCAGAATATCCGATTTACAAACGTAAAAGAGTATCCGCATTCATCATAG
>JALDXL010000328.1:0-2799 GCA_032155045.1 Nitrososphaerales archaeon | reverse complement strand
TAAAGAAAAATTTAAATATAAAATAAATTTTTATTTTTTAAAATTATATAACTCTTAATAAGTTTAATAATATCACCATAACAAAAGGTCTTTATAACAATCAATCTAGATATGCAAATATATTTTAGTTATTTATTCTTGTTTATGTTCAATCTTTATTTTGTCAGATTTAAAGTTCTTAGTTTTCACTATCTGTAAACAAGGCAATAGTTAATTATAATATCTGATTCATACCATAAATGTGAATATTTTGTTCTTATTTAATGTATCTAATTATATGTACATACTTTAATCCAAATAAGTTAGTATAGAAATATTCATTATTCAAATTCCCTGTACTAACTTAATGGACTATGGATATGAATTGGATCTCATGCCCGATTGTTTATCCTCTTTTTTTCTTATGAATGACAATGCATTAGCATATTAATATATAGTAACATAAGATATATAATTGATTTTAAATATGCAAAGATATAATAAATTATGAAAATGATTCACATGATCAGAAAAGTACAACAAAAATTTTTCTTAAATTATATGCAATTTCTGCGCAATGAATGAAGTGTTATTGTCCAAATCGTATTAATTTTATGGATAATAGTCAAGTTAGAACTTAATTAATATTTAATTCGACCTAAATAATTAAATAACTTTTATAACAAATAAATCTATGAAATCCGATGTTATAGATTGGAATAACATTATCAAAAAGCAAGTCAGAGGACTCAATAATGAAGACTTTGGTGAAGTTCAATATATCAAAGATAACTTTATTATAGTTGAAAGGGGAGCAATTAATAAAGAAAAGTTTTACTTTCCAAAAGATCGAGTAGAAAGTTATGATGGAAATATCTTAAAGATAAGACTTGTTGAATTTGAGTTAATTGATTACCAAGACGAACCATTTAAGAAAGACTCAGAAAAGATATACTCTTGAAACTGATATGACGAATTTGAATTTATTGATATTTATTATAGTTGTATAAAAACAATGATATATGTATATACATTAAATATAGATAGCAAACAATTATTTTAGATATTTTATAAAAAAGATAAGAATAATATAATGTTTAAAGCAGTATTACCATCGTTCAATCTTACAACTAACATTACGACAACAATATTCATTTTGCTATCATTATCTATAGTTACATTTGTTGCCACGATTAGTATTAACGAAGGTTATGAATCGTCATTTATTGTATTTGCTCAAATGGAAAAAGATAACGATACAAATCAGAAAATGAATTCACATAGTCAATCTGTAGTAAATATTAATAATAATAATAGTAGTAGTAATAGCAATAGGAGCACAACTTTTTCTGTTATAGGAACAATAAGCTCTCTAGTTATAACAGTTCCTGAAGATGAATCTAATATAACAAACTCATTCAAAGTAATATTAACTGGAGACTGGATTTTAAACGTCCATAATGGAACTGTAACGAATTTTGAAGCAAATTTTTTGGCATCGCCTATGGATGGTTCAATGGGACATATTCATCAGATAACAAATTTTAGTGCAGCTAAAGACGGTGATGTTAAAATCCAACACACACCTCTATTGGATAATAATAGCAATAGTTTTTCAATAAATGGAACTGCGGATATTAAAATAAATGGTATAACTATATGGAAATATGCAGATTTATCAATAAATATTTCTAAAGGCAGTACAATAACTATTGACCCAGATGATAAAGATACAGGAAATCATTTTGGAAATCAGCAAGTATATGGAATTGTTAATCGCTTAATTGTTATGTAAGGTAAGTATAACAATCATCTTCTTCTTTTATTTATCTACAAAATATAAAATTTACTGTAAAATAGTTTAGTCATAACCAGAATTAGATAAAATTCTTAATAGGTGAAATAAAATCAGCAGAAAGTAACATCAATAGCGGTTCTAAAATAAGAGTCTATTTTAAGTAAAACAATAACTAGTATTTAGCTTTTATTGTTAGAAACGTATTTTAAAAGAGAAATAAAGAATAAATGACTAATTTAATTATATTCCAAGAATCCTAGGAATTTCAATAAACCTGTCTCAACTTTACGTATTATTTTTAAATATAAATAAATTCGTCTATATAATAGAATATATTTTTTTATAAATATTGTTAGATTAATTAAAGATTAATTATTAAAAAAAATAAAATTAATTAATTGCTTGCAGTATTAGAATGTAACAATTCTGCCATTTCATTATGTATATTTAATAAATTTAACCCCTTTTCTGTTGTTCTAAATATTTTATTTGCACTAATATCTCAATGAGTTCATTTTCTATTAATATAGTAAGATATTCTTTTAACTGATTGTAACTAAGAATAGAATTATACATGATTTTTGTTTTGGTAGCTCCCCCATTAGCAGAATCTAGTATCAATGCAACTCTTTCAGTTCTACTTCGGTAATTCACATTAACTAATGATCAATTTACTATTTTAGCATAATAGAATCTGTCAAAATAATTTTATTTAGATAAAAATTCCAAAAATTATTTTTTGTATATCCAAAATTAAAGATATAGCCAAAATATTTTACAATTATTGTATTTTGAAATTAATATTATAATAATTTTTTTGAATTTTTCTTTTTATTTATTAAAATTAAGAAACGCGATGAAAAAAGCTACGTTAAATACATCTTTTGATATGTTATAAAATAACAAATCAGATGTTCAATTTGTTGAATAAATTTAAATTGTTAAAAAGAAAAATTCTTTATTATGTATAGTAAATCCATTCGTCCTAGTGAAATAGGAAAAGGTGATGAATTTATTGTTAT
>JALDXL010000327.1:0-2808 GCA_032155045.1 Nitrososphaerales archaeon | reverse complement strand
ACTGTTTGTTCAATATTGAACTATAGAATATTGGTTAGCTATGATAGTTTCTACAAAGCCCAGCAAAAGGAAGAATTACATCTAAAAGTGTATTAGATTTAGAATGACTTGAAATAGAAAGTTCATATATTGTAGAAGGAATAATGAGAGGAGAGATTGAAGTTGTTGAGATAGGAATGCTCACAAGTATTTCGACCAAAACATGCGGTATCTTTTTTGTTCAAGGTAAGGGTATTGTAACTGTTAAAGGAAACCATGATGATGAAATGGCAACTGTTAAAACACAGAGTATTAGTAAACTTGATAAAGATTCATCATCAAAAGTAGTTTCTGGTTCTAATTTCTATAGTTCTTCGACTACAGGAAAATTATCAATCTTGAATAATCTAGTAGGAGTTCATGAAGCATCAGTAGATAATAACGGGAATATTCTCTACAAAGTTTGGGATTGGGAACATCCAGCCTAATTCTAAACGTAAAACTACTTTTCCATATCTGAAAAATTAATTTAATAAAATAAAATATGATTAGTAATAAAATTTAAAATTTCGTAAAATTAGTATATATTTAATCATAATTTTCACATAGTCAGAGAGAAGCAACTCTAGAATTCTTTATTAGGTTCTATATCATATATATTAATAAATTGATTCATCATTCAACTCAACACGGTACAACTTTTTTGGTATTTTATAAATTCCGGCCAATGTCAAGTGAAGAAAGAGATAGAGCTAACAATGAATGGAACAAATTAAAAAATACTTTACCAGAAGGAATTGAACTAATAGGTGAATATAATCATGCATGGGGAACTGAATATAATGGGCTTTTGATGTTTCAAGCTGACACAAGTGATTCATTTTTTGAATGGTGGGAAGGATTCAAAGATACAATTCGTTGGTATGTTGAAAAAACCTATACTATAATAGCAAGAAGAAAATAAAATAAATTTGATTATTATTATTATTATTGTTAATTTTATTTCTATAATTTAGTTTTGTATTGCAAATGCCTCTTTGTTCAACCAATTATTGTGTAAACAAATATGGTTATATTATAGACGAACTCCTGAGGAATACCAATTTCCGTGAGGTGCTTCTTGAAATACTATAATTACCTCTTCTTTCTTTACGTTTAATATCTTAACTATATCTTCCGTCATTGCCTCTGCGAGTCTATCTTTTTCTCTCTGTGTTCTACCACTATACATTTCTACTGTTACTATTGGCATAATAATGAGATAAATGCAAGGGAATTAAATAAAAATATCGTTAACTAAACTGCATTAGAATAACAGAAAAGTTTTTCCATATTATTCTAGTAAAATAATTCTCTTGTTTGATTTGCTAAATTCTACAACGACGATTTTTATTATGTTTATTTTATATATATTTAGATAAGTTTCTAACAATAAAAGCTAAATACTTGTTAGTAGTATCTTTACATCAGACCCTTATTTTAGAACCGCCATCGGTTTTACTCCCGACAGGCCATAGTTTTCTCGGATTCATCTATTGTGGTATTTTCCTTCAATTGTAAGTTTTTATAAATTTGTTATATGTCACCAGAATTATATCTTGATATGTCCCCATTATACAAACTTCTCTAAAGATCTTTAATACTAAAATTATAATAATCATGGATATTTTTCTCGGTTTTTTCTTATTAAAATTTGGTCTTGATAAATAACTAAACTAAAGATTGGATAAAAATTACCTTTTTACCAATCGGATTTTCTATTTCATCTATTGCAGCAGCAATACTTGAACCAACAGTTTATATCACCTCACAATATCTTCACGAATATCCGGAGCTATAGTCCAATTTTGAATTCTAGTAGGAATAAGAGCAAAAACTAATAATAATAACAATGATACAATTCCTATAAAATATAGTTGCAGGTATATGTGATTAAATTCTATGATAAAAGACAAATTAAAAGATGATGATCCTAATAACAGTCCAGTAATAAGTGACACAAAATGAGTCAAGTTGTTTGCTTTTGAATCAGGTTTATCAATTCTATTTATTTCTCCATCTAGTTCTCTTTTGTATTATTTGAAATATGAATTCGTCTCTTTTTGTATTCACTTCTTGTTCTTCTTTTGATATTTTATTACTGCCTTCTAGTGGAATAGATGATGACATAATTTAGCCTTTTTTATAAATTTTAGGTTCTGTTAATTTAAGACTATTTCACCTCTCTTCACAAATAGTATTTTATTTCTAATTGTTGTATTATACAAATAGATGAACAACTTTAGCCAATTGTATACATGTGTTAGATCGCAATTTCTCTTTTGGTTAATAATACAAGGATAGTAATCATCAGTAATTAAAGCAGAAGAACCAGAACCATCAACACCACCTGTAGACCCATGTGAAGAATGTTTCAGAGATTTTCTAAATGATCAGCAGATTTCTACCTATCTTTTAGTTGCTGGATTCAAAACATTAGGAGAAGCCTGTGATAATCTAGAGGCCCCTATATCTGAATTCTTATTTAGATCTCAACTTGCAGATGCAGGTGTATCAGATACAAATAGGGATGCTCTAATTGCATGTCTAGAGAGTATAGGGATTGTATTTGTTAACTAAGGTCACAAAACATACATATTATTTTTTTAATATATTCATATTAAACTCATAACAAAAATTTTATTTTAATTTTTTTAAAGATTAATTATATATCAAATATCAAAGGATTATTTCTTAAAAGTAATAAATTTATCTAAACCATAATTAATTTTAAAATAGTTAATTGAGGAGATTTTCTAGCTATGAGATTATAACAATAAAAACTAAATA
>JALDXL010000326.1:0-2818 GCA_032155045.1 Nitrososphaerales archaeon | reverse complement strand
GATGAAAAATATCTGATTGCTATCTTGACAAATTGTTTTGAAAAAACATTTTTTTTAGTATATGAAGAAAATTAATTCTGCTTTGATTGGAAAAATTCTTGGAATTTATATAAATTGGAATGTTTAAATTTCAGTAATATTATTGATGCCTTAAAGCTTTAGTCATCCGTTACAAATATCAGAGTGAAAATATTTACAGAAATATTTGTCTAATATTGTCCTAAAATATTTTTATTATAAAATGCTGATATATATAACAGGTATAAACCACTATGAAAAAATTAGTTATTGCAATTTCATCTATTGTGATAACAACATTAGTATACGCACTAGTATCTAGTATATTTTTTGAAATCGATGCTGCATTTGGAGATACAGAAAAAAACTTTAAAAATAATCCTACTCCTCAATTGGTAGAAACCGCTGAATGTAATTCTCCTTGTCCATCTAGTGCAGAAATGTGCATAGCAATGTGTGCGTAATTAATGAGATACATAAATCTTTTTTATTTTTGGTGATAGATTTTTGAATGTTATAGTAACATTAATTCATTTTCTTCAGCAGTAATAGTAACAATCAATGTTATGACTGAGTGAATATTATTCGGAAAATATGTGCGATAAAATCCTATATATTAGTGGTAATAATGAATTTAATAAAAACATAGTTCTCTATTGTTTTATCTATTACTATAAATGAATATGGTATTATGCATACATTTGTTGACAGGGATGAATTGTATCTATTCAATAATATTTTGTGTTAAATTGAGTAACAATGTTATTTATTATTTTTTTAATTATTTTCATAATGAATATGCAAAAGGCTAAAGAAAAAGAAAAAACAAAAACCTATACTATTTCTTGAAGCAATCAATTAGGATTAGATCACAAATATTTAAGAGATAAAAAATTGAAAAAAGATTAAAGTTATTTGGTTGGATAAATATACCGGTTACATTATTTCCAGATGAAATGCAATTAACCTCAAGAGGTTCTCTCCATTTTGAGTTGTTAAAGATGTATCACATTGGACTCCACTTATTCCATCATTAACTATCTTTTCGATTTGCTGTTCTAATTGTTGAGACGGTATTAGACCAATTTCTTCTAAAAATTCTTCTTGTATTTGACTAAATTGTGACCTACAATAGATGATACAATTTTGGTGGAATTATCGATATTGCCTACTGTTCGTTGTCCAAATACCAAAATATATGACTTTTCTTGTGTTGGTGAAGTTGAATTATTTTTCACATTTTGTGCATTAACATGTTGTTGAAATATTATATCCCCTGTATTACCTAATAGAACTAAAGATAATTCTGGCTCATAATCATGATTAATAATTTGTTCATTTTTTATTGAGAATATCTGGTTATTTTCCAAAACAGCAGAAGGTCAATTTATTAAACTTTTTAAAGAACAAAGTGAATAATATATTATAATACTTGCTGAATTGTGAAATAAACTAAGATATTTGACCAAAAAACTGCTAGCCATAAAATGGATTCAATGTATGGAAAGGGAAAAAGAAGGAACTGATCAGATTCCTTAACCTTCTTTTCCTTTCTCTTTTGTTAATAGAATATATTTATTATGTATAATGTAAAGTAAATTAAATTATTTATTAATATTATTTTATTAAAATTTTCTTAAACTAGTTTATAGTAAATTATTAGAAACAGTCAATATAAATATTAATTTACTTATACTATTATCTATTAATAAATTTAAAATGTTAAAATCTCATTATCTTTCAATATTTTTCTTTTCAATAATAATATCATTGATATTACCTATACAATATCCAGCACTTTCAATTGCAAGTGGACAGATAGAAGATAATTATTTGAATAAGAATACTTCCTCACCCTCCGATAGTCATTCAACAAATATAACGTCATATCAATCAATGGGTAAATCAAATATGCCCAAACCTAAAGTTGATGTTACTATAGATGGTACACTTAATGATGATAAAATAAAGGGAGGAGAAGGAGACGATACTATAGATGGCAAAGAAGGATATGATACGCTCCATGGCGGGAGAGGAAATGACAAAATAAATGGTGGAGTAGGAAATGATGTAATAAATGGAGAGTTTGGTAATGACAAATTAAAAGGAGGCGAGGGAAATGACAGAATTAGCGGTGAAAGAGATAACGATAAAATAGAAGGTGGAGTAGGAGATGACAAATTATATGGTGGTAGGGGAGATGATGAGCTCGATGGAGGAAAGGGAAATGATACACTAGATGGTGGCGAGGGATCAGATAAGCTAAATGGTGGCCAAGGTGGAGATACTTTTAACTGCGACCAATTCGATATTGTAATAGACTTCAATACAGATGAAGACGACAAAATAATTGGATGTACAGCAGAAGATCATGCCAAACCCATAACAACACAAAATATTCCTTCCGTTAATAAATAAATACACAAAATTTCAAAGTTTATTTATAAATATTTTTATATATAGATTTGAAAATAATATAATAAAATTTAATCCAAAAAATATATTTTAGCAGTTTCATTGTAAATTATTTCTTCAAAGTTTAGACATAATACACCTTTAACCAAGATTTTTCAAAAAATCGAGTATATAACACTAGTAAAATGAAACATAATTTTAATAATCTATATTTTGATTAAATTTTATGATGAACCAAATGGAACACTATAATATTTTAAGTATCTTTTTAGATATATAATTATTAATGAGATATAATTAGTCTAAAGAATTTCTATTTATTCAAGTTATTCAATATATTAGAAGGAAAATTCTTAAATCGTAGTTCAATAAGATACTATGCGTT
>JALDXL010000325.1:0-2820 GCA_032155045.1 Nitrososphaerales archaeon | reverse complement strand
CCCAGTTGATGGAAGAAGCTTCGAGGCCTACTGCCTGCGCTCGACTACTGTAGTCATGTAGTAGATAAAATTTTAGTATTAGAATTAGATTATTAATTAGCAAAATTTCACGAAAGATGACTAAATAATGTAAAATATAGCTCTGCTGATTCAGCTGATGTTGTAAATAGGTGTTGAAAAGTTGGTGTTAGATTTGCCTACTTTACACCAACTATGATGGTTATCACAAGTATATATTATAGTAGCTTATGACAAGAGAAAGTAGAATAAAAGACTATTGATTTTTGTATCTGCCATCAAATATCCTACTAACTCACAGACAGTAGAAAAACCTGATACTATAAAATACAGTCCATATGGATAAACTAAATGGATTTAGAATAATTAGAATATTAACTATTAACAGGTTCTGGATAATTTTAAGACTAATATTTGGAATATTATAGGTTGTAAAAAATTATAAAATTTAATGCTTTAGTTCAGTTATAAAATATATTCATTCACTAACTGGCAAGAAATTTTAATAATAATTAAGGATTATAGTATTTGTTATAGTTTAAAGGTGATAAAAAATAGTTTTATCACTTTAGAATAAAATATTTGAGTTTATTAATAATATTAGAGTAGGCTAACATTTATTATCTAGACTAACAATTACTATTCATATGTCAAGATCGAAATTAATTTTAGTATCGTTACTTTTAACCAGTTTTCTAACTATATCTTTTGTTATTTCTTTTCTTAGTGGAATTTCAGTCATTGCTCAGAATAATAATGCCTTCTCAAAGGAGAGCGAAAAAACAACAACAAAAGAAACAGTAGTTACCGGCGGACATGGCACTGGGTACAATACAATTAGAACTACAGGAGATGTTTTAGATTCAATCAATGCAGATGAAAGAACAGATCTGACTATAGATCCAATGAAATATCTAAGAGAGTTCAACTATGGTAGAATATCAACAACAGACAACGGAACAACTTTACGAGAATTCACTTTAGTTGCCCAAGACAAGAATCTTGAAGTATCACCAGGTGTATTTATGGATGCATGGACGTTTAATGGAACAATTCCAGGTCCAACAATTAGAGCAACCGAAGGTGATCTAGTTAAAATCAAGTTCATAAATAATGGATCAAAACCTCATACTATGCATTTCCATGGCATCCATCAATCTCAAATGGATGGAGTATTTGAAATTATTGCTCCAGGTGGAAGCTTCACTTATGAATTTACAGCTGAACCATTTGGAGTTTTTCCTTATCATTGTCATATGCAGCCTTTAGAAGAACACATATCAAAGGGTCTTTATGGTGTTTATATTGTTGATCCAAAAACACCGAGACCCCAAGCAGATGAAATGGTTATGGTGATGAATGGATACGATAATGATTTTGATGGTGAAAATAATTTTTATACAGTAAATGGAATTCCAAATTATTACATGCATCATCCTATTCAAATTGAAAAGAACAAATTGATACGAGTATATTTGGTTAATATGTTGGAATTTGATCAAATAAACAATTTTCATTTGCATGCAAATCTATTTCATTTCTATAGAACTGGAACCAGCTTGACCCCAAATGAGTATACAGATATAGTAACATTTAGTCAGGGTGAAAGAGGAATTCTAGAATTCTCCTACAAATATCCTGGTCCTTATATGTTCCACGCTCACAAGACAGAATTTGCAGAGAAAGGATGGACTGGCTTATTCTTGGTTAAAGAAGACCAATCTGAGTCAGATGTGAAGGCATTCACTAAAGGTGAAAGAGCTGTCTATCCACCTGAGATAAGTAACAATACTTTTACCACGCAAACTAAAACAAAAGATTCTCAATCTACAATTGTTAGTTATGGAGAATCTTCACAAGGAGGTAATTAATAGAAAATGGAGTTTGATGAGAATAGAAATAACAGGAAGACAAGTCGAAAAAAAATGATCATTATCGCATTAATTCCATTAATAGTACTGTCTGGAATGCTTGTATTTCTTCTTGGTCCTGGTATGTCGATATTAAACATAGGAATACCTTTGCCTGAAATCACAATAGAAAAGATAGAATTCCAAAATGATAAAATCGTAGCATTTATCCGTAATACTGGTCCAGAAGGAGTAGACGTTGCGCAAGCTGACATCAATGATAGAATGATCCCAGCTGGAATAGAACCAAGTAAAACATTGTCAAGACTGGCAGAAGCAAAGGTTATAGTACCTTTTTCTTGGATTGCAGGCGTACCATATGAAGTTGGAATAACTATTTCTGATGGTACACGGTTTAGCAAGAGTGTTGAGGCGGCTGCTTTAGCACCAACTCCAAATGTTGAACAAGCATCATACTTTGCAATTATTGGTATATATGTAGGAGTTATACCCGTTCTTATAGGTCTTCTCTGGTTTCCGTTCATAAAAAGACTTAGCATGAATAAGTACAAATTCTTCCTTAGTCTTACTGCGGGATTGCTTGTATTCTTGGGAATAGATGCACTAGTAGAAAGCAATGGAATTGTAGAACAAAATATTGCAGGAGCTTTTAATGGTCAAGTGTTGATTGCTATGATCACAATAATTACCTTCTTGGTATTGTTATACACCTCGGAAAAACTAGTCGAACGAGCCAAAATGAAATCTGATGACAATACGTCTAAATCTAACTTGGTAACATATTCTTCTTCCCCTTCTACAACGAAGATTCCTCAAAAACAACAACAACAGCAACAACAATTAGCAAAACCTTTCGCTATAGCAATGATGATTGCGATAGGAATTGGATTACATAACTTTGGAGAAGGTTTGGCAATAGGTGCTGCTGTTC
>JALDXL010000324.1:0-2826 GCA_032155045.1 Nitrososphaerales archaeon | reverse complement strand
TTATATAGTATAATTTTATTTGGTATTATTTTATATAATAATAAATCTATTTTTGTGATGGGCTCTAAGTATGACATTATTATAATAATACATTTTTATTCATTTATTATTACTATGAATTTATTTTTTTTATGTAACTAAGATAATTTTGAATTAAATCTATAAAATTTTTGTGAAATTGCTATTGACTTGATAAATGCATTTATTTTTTTTAGTTATTGTATTGTCTATTGATTTTAATCAACCATTTCATTGCTAGAGATATTTTCAATTTTATGTGAATTATCTTTAAAGCTTTTATTAATAGTTAAAAAAAATTTTTTATGAAACATTAGATAATAAGTTGCTAAATACAATGGCTAAATACAATGGCTAATTATATCTACTCTCTCAAACTTTATTATAATTCTATGAATTACAATGCTGTAAAGTTTCAGTTAATATAATTTTTATTTTAGTTATGGATTTAATATATTATGTCAGAATTAGAATTATGTCCAACATGTAAAAAAGGAAAATTTAGAGCAACAGAAGAAGGTAATAGCAGAGAACTAGTATGCGATTATTGCGGTCAAAAATGTGCTGATGAAGGCCTAAGTGAATATATCTAGTCCATTTAAATTCTAAAATAATCTTTCCTTTTATTAAATTCACCTACTTTCAACCATTGAATAACGGTAGATTATTTAGATCTTAACCATTTCTTCATTGCAATACACATCATTGTATTTGTATATCAATAGTGTCTTTATTTCCAATAATTCTAATAAATCATCATTTCTACCTATACCCAAATTAGAATAGTTATTCGAAAATAAACCACTATCAAAATCTTTTGAATATGACATAAAATTTATAATAAAAAATAGGCTTTACAATTTTATTAACTTTGAATTCCAACTACTTTACAAAATCGAAGAATAGATAAAAAATTATTTTAAGCTATTGTTAATAATTTAAACAACAATAATTATATGATACCAAATTGTGGTAAGGAATGTTTCTACCCAAAAGTATGGAAATATGCTGATTCTCATCCAAGTATATTGATATCCTAGTAGAATGATAATTACAATTGCCTGAGGCTAAAGAATCCATTTTGGCGGAAATTTTCCAAAAAATTGCGGCAGCTCCTTCTAAAAGTTATAGAAAATAAAAAAATTTGGCTGATATCTATTCTTGTCGATTATAGTAGTTTTGGTTTGTTATCAATTAAATGCATTGAAAATACATTAGACAAGACTATTTATCAATTGAAATACATATTCACAAGTATGGAAAACCAATGCGGATATTGATAGACCATATCATACAGTTTTACAATTCATATTCTAAATAGCAGTCATATTTTGATTATTTCTGCAATAAGTCATATACCATATTATGGACATATGAGAAAACATACTATGCTTCGTAAAATAGAGATGGCATAGTATATATTATGTAGAGCCCAAGAATCAAAAAACATGAATGATCCATTAAATAATATAGTAATATAAGACTAGATATGCAATTAAACTACATAACGACAGCACATATATACAAAATATTTATAACTCACAGTAAGATAAAACAAATAGATGGCTTGAGAATTCTTTTCACTTTTTTAATATTGGTGATATTAAATTTGTTTATAAAAAAATAAAAAACTATTATTTAATGTTAAATTAAATCATATTTGATACATATTATTATCTCACTGGGTATCGCTGGAGAATTAAAAATATGATTTCACTTGATCTGTGGCTATAAAATAATTATAAGATTTTATTACTTTATACAATTGGATACGAAAGGTAAGGAGGAACTATTTCCCTTATTTCTATGTCATATATATCTAATTTAAAATCATTCGCTTTGATTATTACAGTTGGAGAACCCCATGTGATTGCTTGACCAACTGTCTTAGCACCACATTCTATCATAGCATCTCCCCAATTTCCATTATCTATGAATTCATGAACTTTTTTATATGGTCCCTTACCACCATTTTCTATATCTACCCAACTTTCAAGTTTTACTGCAGTATCATTTATGTTATAGATTATCCCCTTGAAACCAATTTTTTTATGATAAATGTTTTCTATATTTCCTATTGTCATATCTGGATTATACTTTTCCCATTCGTAATTAATATGAAATTGTTCTTTTTTCATTCTTGCATTTCCTTCACTTGATAAATTGTTGTGATAGCTTGATCCTCCACAAAAAAATTGAGGTTCATTCTTAGACTTTTTATAATCATTATCAATTTGGCTATGTGATATAGACCTTGTAACTAATGAAACAGCATGTTGATCTCCTTTAGAACGTGAAGAGTCAACTAGTTTAAAAATTAAAGTGATTTCTATATTTTTCCAGTCAGTTGGTTTATACCAATATCCAATCTCCTTTAGTTCAGAGAAATTCCAACTTTGAACTTTGTTACCATTAGGCATATTATTTAATTGTTCTGGCTTATCTGGAATTATTCCTGCATCTTTAGTATGAATATCTATCCTAGGACTACCACCATCTATTCTCCAACTGCCATCATAGTTTTGCTGTGCAAATACATTTTTGTTTTCTCTTTCGTCTACTTGAATTCCATCATTAGGATTAGTAGTATTAAACCTATATTTCTCTCCATTATATACAGATTGGTAAATTTCAGGTATTACTATTTGTTTTATAGGGGGGAAAAAGGATCTAAAACGCGGGTCTATTTGATAAGAAGTTTCTGAATTGCTCTTTTTATTATCTTCTTTATCTTCTTTTTCTTGCTCGTCAGAATCTTCTTTTTCTTGCTCGTCAGAATCTTCTTTTTCTTGCTCGTCAGAATCTTCT
>JALDXL010000323.1:0-2847 GCA_032155045.1 Nitrososphaerales archaeon | reverse complement strand
CGCCATGAGCAACATCCCAGTATTGTATCAATCGCCAAATAATATCTTCATAACTCTAATTGAACCATCAACATTTCCAGAATCATTAACATAACTACTTTGGAGAAAAATGAATATATCTAACAACAATAAAGACAATTTTGAAGATTTGAAATAGTTTGAGTCGAAGACGTAAATTTAACAAAGCAACCTTAATCACAACAAACATTTTTTTGGAATCTGCGGATATGTTAATGAAATTAAAATACAGGAGGCGACTCAAGATGATCTTGTCAAAAGATCAATTGCAGAATGGGAAGATCTTAAAGAATACAGATTGAATATGGACGTAGTTTTTGAGATTGAAAGACAGACAGACTGAAAGTCTGCAGAAAGAATTAGAAAATTTCAATCAAAAATCTATTTTTAACTATTTAACTAATTAATCTATTACTCTAGTGATACATGAAATGGATAGATTATTATGGTTTCAAGCATAACTTACTTTAACTAATAATAATGGGTTGTAAAGGAATATGTTCACGCCATAAAGCAATGAGACCTCTGAGGGGTATGAGATATTTGATAGGACAAAAACGCTGTCAAGTTTGTCAAATCTTTATCAATTGGCAAGGGTTTTGGTGTCCTTGTTGTGGATATAGGTTAAGAAGTGGACCACGAAGTAGCAGAAGTAAATTTATTTTAAGAGAAAAAAAGAATGAGTAAGAGTTTGAGATTCTATCTATATAATTAGAATATTTGTAAAAATAATTGGATTATATGTAATATTATAATTTAATGCTAGTGATATAGAAATATAGATTCATAAGACTCTTTTTTCCTTCTACCTTTTCCTTCTTATTTTGTTACTAAAACTTATTTACTATGATTAATGCAAATCTGAACCTGTTTATTTATAAAGTTAGAAACTGAATAATATCTTTATGAATAACACTATAGAAAACTTTAAAGAGATTTCAAGTTTACCTTATGTTACTATTAAATATCATAAACTTGGCCGACTCAGAATCTGTGTTGAAATGGCAAAAGGAAGAGGCTCTTACTTTTAATGACAACACTGATAGCTGGAATGCAAAATTCAATCCTTGTACTTGAATCTTCAAAAAATGGATGGAAGATTTGGGAAAATTTGAAAGGCAGTCATCCACAAAGTGTAGTATTCGATCCTTTGAATCCAAGCAGAGCATATTGTGGTACTTTTGGCGATGGTTTATGGAAAACTGATGATAACGGGAAGACTTGGGATAGTATTGGAAAGAATGAAATTTCTTCAAATATAACGTCGGTTTCAGTCAATCCTCTGAAAGTTGGAAATAACGGATTCGCTAAGGTATACATCGGTACCGAACCCAGTGTATTATATGCATCAAGTGATGGAGGTGAATCATGGGAAAAAATGGGTAATCTGAACAAGTTAGGATCTTCTAAAACATGGAGCTTTCCTCCAAGACCTTGGACTCATCATGTTCGTTGGATTGAGCCAGATGTAAACAATTCCGACTTTGTTTTTGTTGCCATAGAAGCAGGAGCTCTAGTCCAGAGTCGTGATGGTGGCAGAACTTGGATCGATCGAACACAGCAAAGTCCCTATGATACTCACACTTTAGTAACTCATAAGAAGGCACCTAAACGACTATACTCTGCTGCAGGAGATGGTTATTTTGAAAGCTTTGACTACGGAGAATCCTGGAATCTTTGTACAGAAGGGCTTAGACATCATTATCTCCTTGGACTTGCTGTAGATTTAACCAATCCTCAAAATGTGATTATATCAGCTTCTCTATCTGCCCAACAAGCACATTCAAGAGAAAATGCCGACTCTGTACTATACAGAAGATCGGCAGATGATGAAAGCTGGAAGATAGTTTCAAAGGGCCTTCCAGAATCCAATGGAACAATAATTACAATCCTTGCTTCAAATCCAAATAGCAACGGAGAATTTTATGCTCTCAACAACCGCGGAATATTTATTTCTACTGATTCAGGTATTTCTTGGAAATCGCTAGATATCCCTTGGTCCAAAGAATATCTATTGCAACATCCTTTTTCTCTAGCAGTAGAATAGAAATAATATAATAGTTGTAAATAAGAGAATATACGATTGTAAAATCATTGTGAATACAAAATATTTATAAATTATGAAGTAAAATTAAATATATTTGCCATTCACTTCAAATTCCCCAACAGATTCCAGCTCAATATCCAAATTCATTAATAATGTAGGTATTCGTAATAAGAATACTGCAAGACAATATTATTCTCGTCTTGTATTCTTTGAAAGATTTGTGAAAGAACATTACAATAATAATAAATCAAATGTAGATACATTACTTCAACAGTTAAAAGATAAAGAACTCGATCCCTATGACGTTCTTAACAATTTTTGTATATTTTTAAAAGATAATGATAATTTATCAGGTATTACATTTAAAAACAAAATAATTACTGTAAAAACTTTTCTTGAATATAACGACGTAGAAATCAGTCCCAGGCGGTTTAAACTGAAGGTAAGGTTCCCAAAAAGTGTATTAAAACACAAAGAAGCAATAGACAAAAACGATATTATCACTATTTTAAACGGCTGTAGTGATATTAAGTTAAAGACTTATGTAATGTTATTATCTGTTACAGGGACAAGAGCTACCGAAGCGTTATCTATTCGTCTAAAAGATATTGATTTTGAATCCAATCCTGCAAAAATAAGAATTAGAGGTGAATTTACAAAAACCAAAGTAGATAGGACTATTTTCATTACAAATGAGCTTAAAGATCAATTAAAGAAATGGATAGATTACAAATACAGAAAAAGAAGGATTTGTTACAAAGAACCAAATGAGAAAACTATAA
>JALDXL010000322.1:0-2857 GCA_032155045.1 Nitrososphaerales archaeon | reverse complement strand
CCTCAATGTCTTATCTATATACTAAAGTTCGATATTGTTAATTAAGATTTGAGATTACTTTAGTTAAATAAACAAGTTATAATCCTCTGGGAAGCATTAAACCATATAGAAAAGCATTCAGAAGACTATGGACTAGTAATATCAGATTTTAAGATGCCTGTAATTGATGGCAATGAATTATGCTCAAAATTAATGAACCTTGATCCTAACCTTAAAGTAATTTTAACGTCAGCTTATTCAGATATAAAGTATGATAAAAAAAAGTTTGTTTTTGTAAACAAACCTATATCAATTGCTCAACTAATCGAATTGGCTAAAGAACATTTACCTGAATCTTAAATCCAGACATAAGTTCACGATACAATAATATACGCAATATATTTAGATATAATATAAAAACTGATTAACAAATTAAAAAATAAAAGAAAATGATGATGTTAAAGTCAATTATTATAATTAATTAAAATTATTTTTCATAGTAATTACTTAATGGTAATGTGAATCTAAATATTGCTCCTTTGTCATCTGGATTATTATTCGTCTCAATCCATATTTTACCATTATGAGCTTCTATAATACTTTTAGAAATGTATAAACCTAATCCAGTTCCTTTCTCAGATTTGGTAACAAATTTTTCAAATAGGTGTGGCAATATTTCTTTATCTATTCCTTTTCCATTATCTTTTATTTTTACTGATACAAATTCCGTATCGTTATCATCTTCTTTCTTAACTTTTTCTAGGGTTATTTCTATTTTTCCTTCAGCAGAAGGAATAAACTTTAACGAATTCTTAACTAAATTACTTACTACCTGGTAGATTCTTTCTTTATCTGCAAATACCATTATTGGCTCTTTTGTTGGTTGAAAGATAAATTGGATGTTGTGATTTGTATTATTATTGTCATCACGTACATTTTTCTTTGGAGTTAAATCTCTTATTACATTATTTATTTTTTCATTCATATCAAATGTAGTTTTCTTTAATTTTAGGCGTCTATTCTCAATTCTTGTAATATCTAAAACATCTTCTATTAATCGATATAGTCTATGTGTATTTCTTTCCATAGGCTGTAAATAGTTTGATATTCGTTCGGGATATGATTTTATCATTTCAACATAGCCTATTATAGATTGGAGAGGAGTACGAAGTTCATGGGCAACTAAGTTAATGAATTCTATCTTTATAATATCTTCTTGTTTTAGTTGTTGAAACAATTCTGCTTCCTTCCATAAAGCTTCAAAGATTGAAATATAAGAGAAAACGGTAGATTTACAATTAGAATAGATCGATGTGCTTACTATCGTTGATGTTTGTAGGGTTGAGGCTATGGGAGTAGAGTTTTCAGCATCTTCTTTTTTTTGTCTCAAGAAATGATAGTATTTGTCGATATTGTCATCTTCATCTTTTAATTCCATTACTAGAGAAATTTTTCTGTCACTAATCAAATACATGTTTTTAATATCTGTTTCCGTTTCAAGATATTTAATAGCAATATTAGTAGTATCTCTCAATTTCTTTACCGATTTTTCAATAGAAGAATCTACTGGAGTAAGCATTCTAACATGTACACCGTCGTTATTTGATAGTTTAGCTAAATAATCCATTACTCCTAAACTTTCTTGCAATTTATATGCCTTTACAGTAGAATATATTATTTGTATTTCTTCTTTTGTTGTCTTCAAAATATGCCATTCTAATGCTCGTGCTTTTTCTGTATTTCGAATTATTTCCGTAACTTCTGGTATAATTCCTTCTTCAATTTCCTTTATTTTCTCTTGAGCAGGAATTGCCTTGTTCCAAAGAGTATTAAATATGTATTGCTGTTGTTCTCCAATCTCTTTTATATTACTGTATATGAGTTGTTTTAATGGTTTTGCTTTTTGTAAATTAGCAGTAGCTACGTATTCTTTTCCACCATCGCTTATCTCAAAATTACCTTTAACTTCGTCTAAATGTCGTAATTCTGCATTAAATTCTTTTATTAACTGCTTACAATAAGAAATGTTTTCTTTGGTAATATCGGTAACATATCTAAATTTAACTCCTCTATCTTTTGCATTAATTTTTTCTTTCTTGATTGATTGAATATCAATCATCACAGAAGGTCCGTCGGCATCTAGACAGGCATCTAGTCTATTTTGTGTGTTATTAACAAAATTAAGAATAGCACTATTTGAATCTTCAATTCCATGATAGACTAGAGTCTTTTCCTCTTCTACTGCTTTATTGTTTATCTCTTTATTATAATAGGAATCTTCATCATTGAAGATGTAATTATTATGTCCTTGACACCAATAAAGATAGTTTCTATGAGTACAATTTACACATTCATATGGCTGTTTATGATTATGATTATGTTGTAAATTATCGGTTTCTGAACAATGGCTGAGATATGCAAAATTGAAACTGCTATCTGGTGGATATGCTTTGTAAGGATGTCCGCAATTAAAACAGCTAAATACCTTAGCCTCTGGTTGTTGTAGTAAATTTTGTTTTACTTCTTTATCCTCAATATTCTGTGGAGATTCATTTTCGAATTCTATATCTTGTTTCCCTCTTCCTAAACAATGATTATTTACTAAAATATTTAATAATTAGATAACTATTTTTAGATTAAAACTTTCAATTATTTATTGTGAAAAAAATTCTTTCTTTTAACTTAGATGGAAACTTCTTGTCGTTACTAATAAATGCCAAAAGACTTTTGCCAAATATGTACATTAATCTTCATTCAAATCATCTATCGGAAATCTAAGTGTAGATTTTATCAATTTTACTATTGGAATATAAATTGAATGAGTGTTATTACCAATATTATCTATAAAATTGAAGTCTCCTATCATTTTATTTAATTC
>JALDXL010000321.1:0-2872 GCA_032155045.1 Nitrososphaerales archaeon | reverse complement strand
ATTCCAGGAGTTCCACCTTGAATATTTACAACGACAGAATCATTTCCTTTATTTTTTATTTTGCAAGTAACATAACTTTGTCCTATTTCAAATTTTTCTAAATTTATCATAGTTTTAAGTAAGGAATTTTTACTATTAGGGATTTCCTTTGACATAGATTGAGAGTATGTATCGTAATAATCGTTCATAAAAATAAATAGAAATAAAATTATTATAACATTTTGAATAAATATAAATTATATTTTAACAGTTGAATAATCCATATTATTTACAATATTTTTTTTACTTTTTATATTAAAACAGAATATTATTATAACATTTCTAATGTAGATTTCTAATCCATTAGACTAATGAGATTCTCCATATTTCTATTTATATTTATTCTTATTTTTACAATTTCTTTCAGTTGTTGCTGCAAGTCCTGCTTCGAGCGGTTTATTGATTTTTATTGCTTCATTTTTATTTTTCTTAACATATCATAAATATCAATTTTATTGTTAAATATTATTAGAGTAGTAAAAAAGTATTTAAAAGATATGTACTGTGGGGCATATTTTATTATTATCTAAAAAATAGCGAAAATATATATGAAAATACTAGGATCTTAATTACACTAATTAAAAGCAAAATTAAAACAAATGTATTTCTTGTCATTTATTTCTATTAATATTTATAAACATTGAGATAAAAATTATTATTGTAGATCAGAACAATCACCTTGCCAGAATAATTCTTTTTCAAAGATACATCTTTCTTATTATGTCTTTTTTCTATTGTATAAAACAGGTTATGCATCAGAAAAAAAATATGGATAAAAGATTTATAGTTTAAAAATTACGGAAAAAATAATGTTAAATAAAAGATCAAATGAAAAACAGCAAAAATTAAGACTTGAATTATTGTCATGTTTTTTTGTAACACTAACACTAATGATATCATTGACAAATTTTACAGTTAATACATATGCTCAAGAAGATAAAGAAAAAAACATAGAAATTGTTGAAAGTTTTATAGCAAAAGCATATGATGAAAATGATCCTAAAACCGCAGTAGAAGAATACATTTCTGACGATTTTATGTCGAGTTTTACAATAGATAAAATAGAGTTAGAAGAAATGTTAACGAACCTTCAACAAGGGATACCCGATCTAGTAAGAACTAGTGAACCGCCAGTTGCAGACAAAAATGGTAATTTTGTTATTGTTTTCAGCAATTGGAATAGTACTTCAGGAGATGGAGAAACTGCTGAGGTTTTCAAAGTACAAAATGATAAGATAGTAGAACATGCAATGGTAGGAAAATATTCAGAAGAACTAAAAATGAAGTATAAAGAAATTCAATCAAACAACAATGATACGAGAAGCCAATCTGAAAAGTAGTTTATATTATTTCACCTATAATAAAACATTCTGTATAGGCGAAATCTGGTGCTGGTTCAGACATTTTAGATTAAAACTCCTTTGTTTTGAAATATCAGAAAGTACAAATACTGATAATTATTTTTCAAAAGTACTTTTTTTCATAGGAACGATTTGTTTTTTATTTGCTGTTTTGATCGCTGCTTTAATCCTAGAAGTGAGTCAAAATCTAATTTTCTTATAGAATTATTTTTTCAACCATTCATTAATTTTTTGTATAGTTTCTTCATTTGATAGCTTTTTTACAAGTATAAAATAGGGAACAAATATCAACTTATGCACTAAAAACCAACTGAATTGGATTCTAATTTTTGTTTTACTGTTTATATTGCTTGTAGTAACCCTTCTTGTATCTTGTTCTTTGCTCCATCTCCTGAAAGGAAACTAGTAATTTTTCCTGTTGTAGGCAATTCGAATTCTATCTCATGTCTTACATGAGTATTGTTACCATTTATCTTCATTTCTGAACCCTCCCTTACCTTTGTTAGAACCAGATGAAGATAATGATTCTGATCTTTTACAATATCCTGAGGCCATGCTTCATTTATGTTATCTGGATTAATATAATATTCATATACATTTTCTACTGGTGCATTAATATCTATTTCATATTGTATTTTCATAATAACAGGGTCTCAATATGATTTACAATAGTTTTAATAAATTTCAAATAGTTAGGCTCTAGGAATCTAGGTAAATTATAATTTTATTGAATAGGCACTAGTTTTCAAAATTATGAATAACTAAAATATATAAAAAAATGCAAATTTTATTTTGTTGACAAAAGTTATCATTATTGGTGCCGGTATCAGTGGACTGTGCATAGGTCCATTATTAGTGAAACATGGAATAAATGTGGAAGTTCATTCTGCATTAAACAGTATAAATTCAAAATCTTTTAGATTTACATACTCTATCGAGATAAGAGATAATTAATGAAATCGTCATTACAGGCTGCTTAATTTAAAACAATATAATTATCAAAATTAAAGTAAAGGAAAATAATTTAGGAGGTGGCACTGCTAATTTGTGGGATAACTGAATGTCCTATATTGTTGCTTAGATTGTCTGGTAGAGAACTGAATGTTTGACCACCATTGGTACTCCTTGCAAAGAAGATATCATCATCGATGCCAGAAGTGGAATCTTCCCATATCACATAATCGTTATTTCTTTCTGTTGAGATTTGTGGTTCGACGTTAAATGAATTTCCAGTATTTTCGCTTAGATTGTCAGGTTCACTAAATGTTTGACCACCATCGATACTCCTTGCAAAGAAGACATCATTATTTTCAGGGATAGGGGTGTCATCTGTCCATACCACATAAACATTATTTCCTTCTGTTGAGATTTGCGGTTTAATTGACATTCCAGTATTTTCGCTTAGATTGTCTGGTTCACTAAGAGCCTATCCCAAAATTAACCTCCTGTAAACAATAAGACTATTTGCTAAT
>JALDXL010000320.1:0-2888 GCA_032155045.1 Nitrososphaerales archaeon | reverse complement strand
CATTGGACGTATTACGTAGACTCAATCCAAGAAAGTACAAATACAAAGAATACATTACAACAAATGTGAGTGTTCTATTTCTTTCAAATAATCTAATTACCAATAGATTAAAAATAGGACATTCACAGCTAAATCTATTTCCTTAAATTAACACAGCCAAAATGAGATACTAAAAATAAGTAGAAATATGTAAATCTAAATATAATTAACATGAAAAAACTGATTTTGTAGTACTCAGTTTAAAAGTTTGTTTTAAAAAATTCTATATTTTATATGATAATAGAATTGAATATAATAAATGTCAAATAAAAAAATAGATGGAATTGTTTTATCTTT
Source organism: Nitrososphaerales archaeon (assembly GCA_032155045.1). GTDB lineage: Archaea > Thermoproteota > Nitrososphaeria > Nitrososphaerales > Nitrososphaeraceae > TH1177. The sequence goes on along the minus strand of JALDXL010000320.1, from coordinate 2,552 downwards.
TACTTACCAATACATATACCGCTTGGATTTGATGTCATACAGTTATTTTGGTCAAATGTATTAGCATTGGTATTTACTGGTAACCCATTGGCATTGTTTAAGTCAATTGTATTCAAAAGAACATTGTTAAAGTTAACATTGTTATTGTTACTTTGATTATCTACATAAAGACCGTTTCCAGATTCAGTAATAGAATTCAAAGTAAGTACTCCATTATCTGAGTTAACTAATGTTATTCCTGCTAAAGTATTTTGATAAAGTATATTGTTCTCTATGGTTGCTTGTTGTGTTGAGTGTCCTGCAAAGCCAATTTGGTTATTCATGAGTATGGACAAGTGTACATTGACTATACTTGCACCAGTACTGAATGCTCCTATTTGGTTATCCTTGGAAACTATTCCTTTAATTTCAACATTTTGAGAACCAGTCATTAAAATACCTGCTTGAAATCCTTGAATAGTACCATCTTGGACTACTACGTTATTCATATTTGGTATCATGACTCCTACTTTACTTGAGGTTTTTTCTTGACTATCTACATCGGGACCAGAAATTGTATGTCCATTAAGGTCTATAACAATATCACTTGCACCGACTATAAGACCATCACTATCTGCACAGTTTAGGTTAGAAGTTAATACAACATTTTGTGTTATAACTTGACCGCATGAGGGGCTGATAGCTAATGGTTGTTGTGATTCTTGTTGTGTTTGTAATTGTGGTGCTGCTTGTTGGGTTTGAGCGCTTAAGGATATGGGTTGCATTGTTATTGTTGCAACGGCAGAGAATGAGATTATCGCTGCCAACATATATGCCATTAGTGTTCTGTTCATTTAGTAGATGGTTTGATACTGACATATTTATGTTAATCTATTATTTTTATTATAACTAAGTATATAAGATATTTATTGTAACTATTTATTAGTACAATAGATACGTTACTACAGTAAATTCTATTAATTTCATTAATTTTATAATCTATAATATTTACTACTGTATATTTAAATAAGACAGTAGTAAGATAAAATTATCTATAAAGATTAGTTAGTCAACTCTTTTTGATTCAGTAGGTAATTTAATTTTATATCACAAAATATTGATAATTAAAAAGAAATAATACTTTCTATTATTGAAGAAGAATTATAAGTAAAATTTAAGATTCATTTTATTATGAAAATGGCTATAGCAGGTGCAGGGGTGGCCGGAAGCTATTTAGGTTTCATGTTACAAAAACAGGGACATGATGTAACAGTTTTTGAATCTTCAAAACGAGAAAATCATTGGGCAGTTTGTGCATGGGGCGCATCAAGAAATATTCTTGAAAAATTTTCAAAAAACGTTGGATTAAATTTTGAAGAATATATTTTTCACGAAGGTAAAAAATTACATATGGAATTACCAAATAATAAAGAGGAATATTTAGAACTTATTGGATTAGTCACCTACGATAAGCAAAAATGGGAACATGATTTATTAAACAATCTCACTGTTAAATACGAATTTAAATGTTCGATAAATTCATTTCCTTTTACAGATTATGATTATGTACTTGATTGTACAGGGGTCCATCGTTCTCTACTTCCAAAATCCAAATCCGATTTTATTATACCTGCCTATGAATATCTCGTAGAAAATCTTGACGAAAAAAGTATTAAAAATGATTTTTATGTAATAGGATATAAAAATGCAAGAGGTTATTTTTGGTATTTTCCATTGGACAATGGTCGAGCTTATGTAGGAGCTGGAGATATCGATAGGAAGTATTATGGAATTAATGAATTTTTTCACAATAATCCTTCTGCTAAAATTGTTAAAAAGATAGGACGTCCTATCCGTTTATCTCCACCAAAACGTATGGAACCATTTTTTCATAATAATGTTATAGGCATTGGAGAATCCATTGGGTGTGTATTTCCTATGTTAGGAGAGGGAATAATACCATCATTGTTATGTTGTGAGATCTTTCTTAATGTACTTGGTAATTCTAATAAATTTGATTTTAAAAAATATCAAAAGTTAGTTCTGAAAAAATTTGATTATTATGATGATGTATATAGAATAGTAAGATTAAAGATGGACAATAAATTAAGTACAATAAAACATTTTCCTCTAATGATGAAAATGTACAAATATATGAAAAAAGATGAAAAAAGGTTTGGCTTTGAAATAAATTTAGAGAAAATGACTAAATTAGTAAATGCGCTATAAATCTAATAAATATGGATATATAGGTCACTAATTATTATAATATTATGATCTAAATTGATATTTTAGAATGTAAATAACCATCAGACTAAGAGCCTATTCCAAAATTATCCTCCTGTAAACAATAAGGGCTATTTGCTAATTGTACAAGACCAAGATAATTCTCATCTTTCTTTTTCATGCCTTGTAAATAATTTCCTGAATCTATTATGCCATGAATTAGTTCTCTCTACAACACATCTTCTTGCTGGGTATTTCTTGTTCTGTTTCTTTTCTTCTTCTCTTCTGTGTAGTATATGTGGAATATATCTTCTCTTGACAATTTCTTGTTCTATTTCTTTGGAATG
>JALDXL010000319.1:0-2889 GCA_032155045.1 Nitrososphaerales archaeon | reverse complement strand
TACTATAACTCCATTTGAAAATGTATTTGTCATATAAATTAAATTTGTGTTAGGATTAACGGATAATTTGCTAGCTATAAGTGGAAATGTCACTTTTATAGGTATATCAAGGATAGGATCTTTGTTATTATTATTATTATTATTTGATTTCACAGATAATTCTTTTATTTTTTTATTTGTTTCTCCATCTATTATAGACACAATGTCACCATTATTATGAGAAACATATACTTTATTTGTCAATGGATTTACCATTGAATCTACTGGATATTTTGGAACCTGTATTGTTGAGATACCTTTATTTTTTATTCCATCGATTACAGATATAGAATTAGAAAGATAATTTGTAACATAAATTAAATTAGTTTTGTAATTTATAGTGATCGAGGTAGGCATATTTTCAACTGCAATTGTATTAATAATCTTATTTGTCTTTCCATCTATGACAGATAAAGTATTATTTAGAAGGTTGGAAACATATACTTTATTTGTCAATGGATTAACTGCTACTCCATAAATAAATTCGTTTAATTTTATTGTCGCTGTAACTTTATTATCTATACTATCTATTACTGATAAAGATCTGGAATTAATATTAGTAACATATACTAAATTAAGCGATGGATTTATTGATAATCCAACTGGAGAATCACCAACATCGATATTCGATAGTTTTTGATTTGTAGAACCATCAATAACAGATACAGTATTTGATCCTCTATTAGTTATATATATTCTATTATTAAAAGGATTGACTTCTAAATCATAAGGGAAATTATCTACTTGAATTGTATTTTCAATTATATCGGTATTACCGTCTATGACTGAAATAGAATTAGAAAATTGATTGGCAACATATAGTTTGTTGGTGACCGAGTTTATTCCTATTCCAATTGGATAGCTACCTACGGGCAAAACTGACTTGCCGAAACTATCAGAAATCCTCTCTTTTTCTTCAACTTGTGGATAGATAAAAGATACTGGGATCTGACATACTAATAATAATATTGAAAAGATAAAATAATGTAATGGGAATTTTTGAATTAATTTATCCAACAAATTATTATTGTAACTATAAGGGTATAAAAATAATATTTATTACATACAATACTTGTATGACTAGGATTTATACAGATTAGTTAAAGTTTATATAAAACTATGATAATCGTTTATAAGAGATAAGTATTATATCATATTGATAATTTAATAAATGAACAATTTTTCATTTTTATCATTCATTATAATAGCATTATTTGGTTATACTGCTTTTGGTCTGTTTCAACCATTTTCAGTAGAACAGGATGATTCTTCTCAACTAAACAATAATGCCGATGATGATTTTTTTAATAGTTTAAGTAGAACTTTACCTAATATTGATGAAGTTCCTTCTGATGAAAACGAAGAATTTGATGATGGAGTTATATCTGATGATGTAAATAAAGAAGAACCAAATAATGAGGAAGATAGTAACAATAAACAAACAGAATCGAACGAACAAGAAATTGAAGATAGCATCACAGAATCTGTGAATAATGAATTCAGCGACGACAATCAAGAAATAAATATTGATGAAGCCGATAACAATGATATAGAAAAAGCATCTGATAATGAATTTAATAACAATGAAGACAATCCATAGATAATACAGAAAATATTGAAAATAAATATGATTTATTATCTTATAGTTTAATAAAATGAACGAATTAATTATTTAGATATATATTAGAAAAAATGTTTATTTTTAAGATTTATTTTGATAACATAAGATTAAGCTGAATAATCTAAAAATACATAACTAAATCCGGAATGAAAATATCAATAATAGTTATAAAATGTTTCTAATTTATGGTAATACATAAAACAACATATAACAATTTTTTCGTATTAAAAAAAATAGTTAAGGCTAATATATAAAAAGAGAAAAAGGAAAGGGGATAAGATAGTTTCTATTGTTGATTTCGATTAGAATTATCGATTTATTTCCATTCCCATACTTTATAAATAAGATTTCCATCGGTATCTAAAAATGCTTCATGTACACCTACTAAATTATTCAAGAATGATAATTTTCCTGTATTCGAAGAACTATAAAAATTGGAACCACAAATCACCTTTGATGAATTTCTTATTTTGCTAATGCCTTGTGCTTTGACAATCGCCATTTCATCACTTTCTTTGACATATACAACATCCTTGCCTTCTACAAAAAAGACCCCATTTACTGATGTCACAGTACTCGTAAAGGTACCTATCTCAAAAACTTCAATTCCTTTCATTTTACCTTCTACATAATATGAGCTTTCTATCTTAACTGGTTCCAATTCTAAGACTCTTTTAGATGTAATCCTTCCTTTTGCTTCATAAAATAAATCTCCTAACATGTTAATTTATCTAAAAACTAATTATATAAAAATAAAAGTAATATGATAATACTTTACAATCATAATTTGTAAAAGCAAAATATACTTCGTTATTCTTTATGATAATACAATCTTATATAATTAATTTTGGGTTTCTTTAAAAATCATAATTGAATATAGTATATATAATAAATTCTTATATGTTTTGTAGTTAAAAATCATACTAGTAAAAGTTATGATAAATAAATTCTGGATAATAATTATTATAAGTTATATTAGTATAATTTTAACTACATCTTCGCCATTTCACGATAATAATTTATTTCAAGATAAAATGAATATTCCAGCAAATCATAATGTTCAAGTTGTTTATGCTGAAAGTGACGATGATGACAACGGCAAGGATGATGACGATGATGATGACGATGATGACAACGGCAAGGATGATGATGAAGAGAATAGAAATAAACCGTTACTAGATGAGAGAGGACTTCCTGTTAATAATCCTGTTAATAATCCTGTTAATAAT
>JALDXL010000318.1:0-2907 GCA_032155045.1 Nitrososphaerales archaeon | reverse complement strand
TTTTCAAGAAATATTTGACTTGGTATGCTTGTTTTAACCTGATTTTATATCATAAAAATAAATATAAAAAGATCGATTTAAAACAGTGCAATTATTAATATATTTATATGAAATTAAAAAATAAAGTCGCTATCGTAACTGGAGCAGGTGGATCTGTAGGAAGAGATATTACAAAAGCACTAATTTCTGAAGGTTGTCAAGTAGTTATTAATGGACGGAATTCTAAAAAACTGAATGCTCTTGCAAAAGAAATAAACGATAAAGATAATGTTTTGGTGCTTCCAGGAGATATAACTAAGGATGGAGATGTTTGGAATATGTTAGAACAAATAACAAATAATTATAATAAAATTGACATTTTAATAAATAATGCTGGAACTATAGATTACCCAAAGTCTTTCCATAGTACATCTCATGACGAATGGATGAATACAATCAATATCAATATTATTGGTACACTTCGAATGACTAAAGCAGTTTTACCAATGATGATTGAAAATAACGATGGTAATATCATTAATATTTCTTCTACTTTGGGAACTAAAGCAATTCCAGGTGTTCCACTGTCAATCTATGGGCTTACTAAAGGAGGGATAATTGCGTTTTCTAAACATATTGCAGTAGAATATGGACAGTATGGTATTAGGTGTAACTGTATAGTACCATCTACCATTCGAACCCCGTTTCTTGAACCATATATGAGAGATGAAAATGCAAAGAAAACTCTTGAATCTTCATTTCCTTTAAAAAGAATTGGAGAGCCATCAGATATCTCTAATGCAATTTTGTTTCTCTGTTCTGAAAAATCTAAATGGATAACAGGAACAGAAATCAATATAGACGGAGGAATATCAGCAAAATAATTCGTTCTTTTTTTTAAAAATAAAACACTCTTTTCTTATTTATGATTTCTTAAATTCATGATATCTCAAATTAATAATTATATATATTTTTAACCTAGAATTAGTAACTAAAAACTAATTTAATCAATGATTAAAAAAATTAAATAGGGATATTATCCCTTTCAATTATTTGAGATTTTTTTTATTATAGTTTTTAAATTTTATAGTATCATCAATCAGTTCATGTATTCTTATTCTTAGTTCCATGAGGAAATTTATTATTTCTGTTCTGTATTGTGGTTCAATAGATATTTGAGCTTCCTCGATTAAGTTATCAATTCTTGCTAAATTAACTTTGAGAGAAAGTGATGCTTTTTTAGTGATCTTTAGAGATTTTGAAAAATAGTTATTAGTATTCACTAAACCTTTATTATTACTTTCCTCAGATACATTATCGATTAGGATCATTTTTAATTCTCTAATTCTCTTTACTGAAATATTATTTTCTATTATTTCTCCAACTATTTGAGATTGTTTTTCAATGGGAATAGTTGAAATTTCAATAGCTTTACTGACATTTAGCATACGTGAAGAGATTTTGTTCTTAATTTCCTCTGGAAGTTTAAGAATTTGAATTCTATGAGAAACATATTCTTCACTTTTTCCAATTTTTTTGGCTAGATCGCTAACACCTCCCCAGCCAAAATCAATAACATATCTTCTAAATGCTTCTGCCTCTTCAATTGGATCCATCGATTTTCTTTGAATATTTTCAGTGAGTTGAATTTCAAATGCTTGTTTGTCTGTCATTTCCCGTATTTTACAAGGTATAAATCTCCATCTCAGGGATTTACATGCTTGATAACGTCTATGACCAGCCACTATTTCAAAACCTTGGGATACTGGTCTGATAAGTATAGGTTGTATTAGTCCATGTTCTCTAATACTATTAACTAGAGATTCATCATCTTCGGAAAATCTTTGGAATTTATCTCTTACCGCAAATGATGAATTTCGAATAATTTTCATTTCGATTTGCTCGATGATGCTTGTATCTATAAATGCCACAATTTTTAATACAAAAGTATCCTTATATTGTTTATTATTTCTTTTGAATCTTTGAGCTTTCATAACAATAATAATAAAAAATTATACCATTTTGATGTATTTTTTAAATTAAATCTTTTCTATTTTCTATAAATAAATGAATTCTGGGAGTGTAAAAGTGGGTATTCAAGAATGTAATGTTGTCAATGTACTTTTTTTTATATACATATTTAATGTTCATGTCTATGTTCTTCCGAGTGAATATGTATATGTGAGTGTTTTTTTCCACCATGATAATGCATATGATACAATTTTCTTAAATGTGAATAAGTTATAGCCAAAATGAATGAACCAGCTCCAAATAATACAATTGTAGCACCAGATGGAGAATCTATATAGAAACTAGAATACATACCTAGGAAAGCATTCAGAATTCCAATAATTGAAGATATAATTAAAATTTTGAAAAAATTATTTGTAATTACTCTTGCTGAAATTGCAGGTGCTATAATAGCGGCAGCAAGAAGTGTAACTCCTATGGAATTCATAGCTGCAATTACAACAATAGCTAGAATAATTGAAAATAACAAATCTATCCTATCTGTTTTTATTCCGTATACTTTTGCTGTTTCAGTATCAAATATCGTAAATAGAAGTCTTTTTTGAAAAAAGAAAATAAAAGCTATAGTAATAACTGAAACTATTAAGATAAAAATAAAATCTAAATCAGTAACTGCTAATATATTACCAAATAACAATGCCTCGAAATTTCTCATAGGGGTTTGACCAGTGTTCATCAAAAATACTCCAATTGCAAAACCGGCAGTAGTAACTACTCCAATAGCTGCATCAGCCTTTATTTTATATCGCTTATTTATTTCAGTAATTAGTACTCCTGAAATCACACCCCAAATTGCTGCGCCAATATAAAAATTAAATCCTGCTATGTTACCTAGTACTGCACCACCAAAACCGCATGAGACATTCCATGTCCAATGTAACTCATACCTCTCAACAC
>JALDXL010000317.1:0-2918 GCA_032155045.1 Nitrososphaerales archaeon | reverse complement strand
ACTTCTCAACAATATTTGTTAAATTTGCCAGAATATAGAGAATATTAAAATATCTCAATTTAAAATAAATAATATATGATTAAAGATCTATTATAATCGATGGACACAAGTCCCAACCACGATTACTCTTTAAAATTGTTTATTTAAGACAAATTAGTTGATATACATATTATCTTTCATTAATATTATAAACTATACTTATAGAATGTTATTTTTGAGAAAAAATTTTCTATATTTCATAATTAAAAATAATCTTGAGTTATTATAAAAGATTATACAATAAATAATAATAAAGGCATTATGGATAGTGAACATTTATTTGAGAAAAAGAAAAGATTAGAGAAAGAATTAGATAATAAAATCTCTAATGATTATCGTGTATTTATAGAGAAATCGAATGAATATTTACACAAAACAAAAGAAAATACAAAGAAATACTATCAAGATTTATTGTCTAAAGAGTTAGATTTAATGGAAAATGCTATAAATTCAGGAAATACATTACAAGCAACAAGTCATAAGCTAACCGCAAACGTTTATGAATCTATTATTAAGAATTTATAAAATAAAATATAATTTCATTTACAAAATAGAAAAAATTGAAAAGTTAATTGAAACGCTATTTAATCGGTATTATATTATATCTATCGCCTGTGTTCTTTCTAAGTGTTGAAATCTTTCACTTAAACCTTATTAGCCGATCGAATAAATGAGTTAAAACGTTTTCCTTTACTCTGTCATTCCTAGTGCTGGGTAATTAGCGGTAGTTCTTTCATTAAAAATCGAAACCTTGTCTTTCTATTGAGGAAAATTTACAAATGTTAAATATCGTTCAATTTTCATATATTATAAAATATCATAAACCCACGAATAAAATTGTAGGGTTCGAGTCTAAATCAGAGAATTGAAAATATGTTTTAACTATATCTCTAGAGAATCATTTATTCAATAAATTAATTGTCAAAATTATAGAAAAAATAATGGGGAAAATCTTTATATCATTGTCACATAATGTTCCGCGAGGATCATGACATGATGGGTGTCTTTGAGATCGTTAAATAGATAACAGATCTCTGCAATTTTTTGAATGTTTTTTTTTGATATAATTGATATGAGGTTTGATTTGATCGTATTAATTATTTAATCAATTAGTTTTTTACAAAAATTTCAATATATTTATTAACTTTTTATAACAGAGAACATCCAAATGAAAGTTCTTTATCCTTTTTTAATAATGGTATCGGCAATAATGATAATATCTTTATCAATGCCTTCTTCTACATCTGATGAATTAGTATATGCACAGCAAGAAGAAAATCAAACTGATTTTATTGATATACAAGAAGAGATGAAGCTAACTTTAGGTAAACCAATATATATAGAAAGATTTACAGTGCCGAAATCCCAAAATGATAATTTTACTACTTCTATCTATTCATTTACAGGTAATGGTAATCTAAGTGGTATAAAAGTATCAGCTAGTGGGAATGGAGTTATGGTACCAAGAGAAGATGGCACTAGTTCCATTACTAATGGTAGAGCACTTTTTACTTCTGAAAATGGTAATGCAAGTTATTCCTTTGGAGCAATAATAGATACCGAAGATAATGTAATAAGACATCTAGGTGCGGCACTCTTCGATGCAAATGCAACAGGTAATCTGGAATTTCTTAAAAGTATTGTAGGAGTTTATAAAGCACTAATTGATGATGAAAAAGGAACGTTCGCTATGTGGCAGTTAAAATAAATACAGTCTCATCTTCTTTTTCCATATAATAAAAGAATTAATATATATTAAATAATCCTTGAGGATTATGCTTAATTCATTATTTATTTTATAGACTGGTAACACTATAACAATAGAATAAATTCAATTTTTATGTATAATTACATAATCTATGAATAGAAATGCAGGTTCAAATCCTTCTTTTTCCTGATTTAGTAACAATAGTTTTAAAAAACAATTTATCATAATCCAAAAATCTTTTTAGTCTTTATTTGAATTTTTATAAACTACGAACTAATGCTTTAAGGTTCGAGTCCCAATGCCCGGCGCTCAAATCCAGTAGTGAATAGTAAAGAAGCAATTGAATATGTTTAGAATTTAGTCTATAATAGCCATGATAAAAAAATAAAAATGTACCAAATATTTTATACGCTGAGCTGTGTTTCATAAAGCTATATTCATTAAACTTCTAAAATTTAATTTTCTCAACAGTTGAGATTTTAGCAAGGAATTATAAATTTTTTTCTAAATTTTATATAGTAGGTTTACCGATAATTCCATGTATTACTAGGAAATTGAATACTCGGTCTTGCTAATTTACAGGTACTTCCGAGTATTCCAATAGAAGTTGTATTTTAGGATATTGTCCTTCATCTTTTGATTGTATCAGTTGGTTTACATAACTGATTACAGAATTCTTTAAGGATATCTGGAATCTATGGCATATTCAATATGTGTATAATTTGGTCTATTATTAGGGTATCCGTAAAACATTCCTGATACAGATCCTTTGACATTTTGAACCAACAACAAAAAAAGACGAAATTCCTAGAGTCCAAGAATTATTATGGCTAGAAGCGATTTGGTTGACCATAAAAATACTTAAATATTGAGATGATAAAAATCAAAGTAGAACTATAGAACAAGATCCATAGAGAAGTTTTTTTCAACCTGTAATATTGCATAACTAACATAGCTATACAACTATTTTTATTTGGCGAATGTTTTTTTTTGATAGATTTTTTTATATAATCATCCTCTTAAAAATTGCGAGCGAAAAAGATAAAATCATTAGATACAGATTAAAACTTGCAATAACACAATAAATGCAATTTTTTGTGACTTCACATCATGACCTTTTGAGACTTGTCCTATGAATTTGATGTGGTAATAAATGAAATCGAACCGGAGA
>JALDXL010000316.1:0-2919 GCA_032155045.1 Nitrososphaerales archaeon | reverse complement strand
TCCACCAGCACTAGATAGCGGTGAATATATACCATGTAATGATGAAATATGTCCAGTTATAGATGAATCAGACTTTAGTGCTCAAATTTTTAAGGATGTTGCAACTGTACGAGATTTAACACCTGAAGGTACTCCAGTAAATCTGGACAAGTTCCACTATTCCGTAACTGAAGAACAAATATCCGATACAATATCAACTGGAGGTACTTGTGAGGCTGTTGGTTTTACACATAGTTTATTCTATGAGAAAGTAAGAGACGATAGGGATGTTAATTATTTTATATGTGTTAATTATGTAGGGGATTGTGAGGGCACTATATATCTTGGTGAAGAGAAGACATGTACAATAGAGAACTACATTGTTGAAGGAAATGTTTTTCCTTTACTGCCTAGTGATAATACTGCAGGTAGTGCACAATCATCATTACAACAGAAGTTAAACAAACAAGCCACTCCATCTCTATCAAATATATTAGGAGATAGAATCCCTGGTCTAGTACACTAACAAAAACAAATTATTTTTTTTTGATGAGTCACTTACAATAATGTTTTATATCATTGGTAAAATAATAGCGAACTTTCTCATATCTTAAAATAAGAAAAATAATAACTTAACAATAGCAAAATTATTTTTTCTTCAATTGAAAATGATTTATTGCATTTCCATAATTAATACTAAACTAACTAACCTAAGTTAATAATGACGAAATATAGAATAAAATGAAAAGATACTATAATTCAGGAGGTGGGATTCGAACCCATAAGGTTTACTCGGGGGTTCTTATTTTTATAATTTATTGTTTCTATAGTAATAGATTCAGCTTTTCTGATAGTTTGTCTTATATTTTCTTGATTTATCCTAATGTCATTTGAAAATGTACCGATATATATTCATCTATTGTTTGAAAATTGCTTAAATTTTATTTTCACATTATTTCACTACTTCTTTTCTGAATCTAATAACCTAAATGTTCATGCAAGAAATCATTCATCTTGGAAAGAGCTGTATATGTTTCTTGTGTAGTGGGCAAAAATATTTGAAAATCATGTGGCATTCCTTCGTACAAGTCTAATTTAACTAGAACATTGGCTTGGTCTATTGCCTGATATAGACGGATAAAGTCGCTAAGTAAAATCTCTTTAGTACCTCCTTGAATTAGAGTAGAGGGAAATCCTTTATCAAAATCGCCATAAACTGGAGAAACATATGGGTTTTTCTGATCTGACAGATTAGCATAAGCATCAGCCATTTTCTTTAACATTAAATTTGATGTTATAAATGGATCAGCATTCTTTAAAGTATTATATGAATCTCCACTTGCAGTGACATCTACCCACGGTGACCAAAGTACTACTGCAGCAGGGATTCCAATTCCTTCATCACGCATTTTGAGGACAGATCCAGCCAGTAATCCCCCACCAGCAGAGTCACCATATATAGCAATATCTTCAAGAGAATAGCCTTTTTCTTTTATTAATGCTTGAATTACTGACACAACTTCACTGGTTGTTTGATTCCATTTTGAAAATGGAGCTAGTGAATAATCAACAGAAATTACCCTAAGTCCAGTTGTGTTGGCCACTGGTACAACAGCACCCAATGTAGAATTAGCACTTAAAAACGTGTATCCTCCACCATGTAAATAAACTAGAACTTTACCATTGTCTTTCCAATCTTTTGGTTTGATATCAAGAATATTGACATTTGCTAATTTAGCAGATGTAATATTAGATTGATAACTATCTACAAACTCTTGTGATCCAAATATGGGCATGGAATTCATCTCTTGTTGTATTTTTTTCCATCCCTCCAAATCGTCAGGTGCCGGAAATACAAAATTAGGCATGTTCATTGTCATGTTTTTTATCATTTCTTGGGCTTGTTTTGATATAGTTGTAGGTATATAGATCTTTGAAGTAACATTTTGAGTTGTATTTGTGGTTGAATCTTGAGCTTGTACAAAATATAGTGATGGCTGTAAGGTAGTCGATAGAATATATGCTAAAAATAGAGTGGATACGGATAAACCTATAACAACAGTAATTGATCTTATTATCGTGAACATTTCTTCTTTCGCTATGTTTCTAATCTAATCTACCTTTATCAATTCTTCGTTGATTATCTGAGTGTCTGAAGTAAGGGGTTTCATAAACTCTTCATAACCTACTTCATATTCTTTATCATTATCATTTGACTTTTTTGTAATAAAATCTTTACTATATTTTTTGTCTCTATATTAATACATAATTATCATACATCCTCATCTTATTTTGCCAAAACTGTCTTCGAAATATTAGTAAATTCCTTCTATCTATCCTAAACATTTCAGTAAATTTTTTTCCTAACTTTGTTAACACGATGGTTCTACTATTGTATCTTCATGGTCTGCAAATATTGACCTCATATTTAGTTTACATAAAATAAAAAAATAGTATTGAGTATATTTGATACAGTTTTTATTTTCTATACGGATCATTTAACTTCACTGGTTTTACTATGTATCGTGTTACACTCTCTCTTCCTATTTATAATGCGATATCAAATTGTCAAATATTTATGTTATTTAGTATTGTTATTTACCATCATAGATATCATTCTTATTAAAATCATAAAGTAATAACATCTTTCTGGATTTGAACTTTCCATATAGTGAATTCACATGTTTGGTGTAAGAAATTGGAAATGAAAAAAATAAAATAAAAAAATGTTATATTTTGTTATTAGGCTTTGAAATCTTTTGGTATCGTTGTTTGATCTGGCCTATTAGCAACATAGCTGCTAACAATAAGACCATATTGTATAAGATGTTCAGTGAATAACCGTACCATGTCTGGAGAAGTTGATTTTTTCCAGTCACCTTGAAGTTCACAACATATAGAGAACCAATTCATAATTGTAGCTCCTGCCTGAACCATACG
>JALDXL010000315.1:0-2925 GCA_032155045.1 Nitrososphaerales archaeon | reverse complement strand
GCCTTAAAAATATAACTTTAATATTAGTAATCTAAAATATTAAGCTATTTTTCTAAGAATGCATAAAATCTAGTAGGATTTCCTTGATATCCCATACCCGATTCGGTAATTTCTTTGAGTTGATATCCGTATTTTTTTACTATATCTATTGCATACCAGAATGATGATAATGTACCATTCAATAAAAGAAATCTTTCTTCGTCTGCTCTCAAAACTACAGAAGATACGCTTTGATATTCTACATCAACAGGAATTTGATTTGCTTTTAATATTTTTAAAAAATCAATAGGAGGAGGATTTATTTCCATATTTAACTTATTAATATCATCATAAGATTCTAATTCTACACGTTGATTTAATTTTTCTTGACCTAATTTTAGTTGTTCTAATGTACCTAAACCTTCGTCTTGATTTCCTTTTTTCGTTTCATTAGAATTTATAATTAATTCTGATGCGTTTTTCATAGCTTTTGATATTTCTGCAATACCAGCAGTAGCTTTCTTGATAGTGCTTAAAGTATTATCGATTATTTCATTTTCTACTGTCTGAGCATTCGCACTATTATAGTCATTATCTTGCATAAAAAAAATAAAACTAGTAAAAAAGAATATTAGGATCAATAAATAAAATAATTTTTTCACTTTTTTTAATATAGATAATATTATAAGAAATTTATTGTTGAAATAATATATCAAATTGGTTAATAAGCTGTAGACTAAATTTATTTCTAATAAAAATGTCTTCTCTGTCTTTTATTCGTTATTAAACTTATTCTTTTAACATTGACTTCATGTTGAAAGAAAATTATAGGTGAATATCATTACTTAAAATTGTTATTATATAAAAACGAAGAGACAGAAGTCGATTAGAAAACTTTAAACTCCAAAAATTTACTTAATCTGCTGTATTTTTCAAGGATTTAAATTAAAACTATTAAGAAAAATAGATAAATGTAAACATGTTTACAAGTTGTATTTAGGTCATAATAATTAATGTTTTATTTAATAATTATTTTATACTGGTTTTCTCAGTAATTACGATGGAATTGTTTGTACTAAATAATACTTCGGATAATATTTTTGCAGTAAAAGATGAAATTGAATATAATATACAAAAGAAATAACTTTTCATATCCTTTCTAGTAGCAATAAAAAAGATGGTTTAGTCAACTTGATCCTGAGATTGATTGAAGTATCAGACTCTAGGCATAGTTTTTTGCACTAATTCGTATTAATTTAGAATGTTTTAATGAAATTATTAATGCTCTCGCATTGGATGTTCTAATTAAATATTTAAAAGATATTTCCTAGTCCTATTAGGTCAAAAGAGATTAATACTTAAAGTGAGTTAGAAAGTATCGTACAATGTTTTTTCAATAAATAAAAAAAATGACTCATTTCGAAATTGATAATAAAGTTATTGTGATAATCAGAAAGACTATTTTTAAAATTCAAATAAAATTTTATACCCTAGTCACAGTTAAGAGCATTCATATTACACAAGGAACTGTATTTTGTTTCTGCAGATAGATACAGATATTGTATATACTCTATATGCTGATATTATATATTCACTAGAATTAACAATGCTTAATATTTATAATACTAAAAATCATTCCAAAATCATTGAAAAGAGATTGGGTTAAAATTCGAAAAGATTTTCCTATTACAAAAAAATATTCATATTTAAACAATGCAGCTATATCACCAATACCTATACCAGTATATAGAGAAGCATGTAGATTTTATAAAAATTTGCTTGATCATGGAGGAAAAATTTGGGAAAATTATATTAAAGTTAGAGAAGAGACAAGGAAAAGATATGCAGAATTTATTGGGTCAAATGACTCTGAAATAGCTTTTACACATTCAACAAGCGAAGGAATGAATATTATTTCTCATATGCTTGCAAATAGAGGATTAGTAATTTTAAACGACCTAGAGTTTCCAGCCTCGAATTTACCATGGATTAATAATAATCCAAAAAATATTAGATTTGTTAAAAGTAGAGATAACAATAGAATCGAATTAGATGATATATTTGATTTAATCAGTGATTTAGAATCAAAAGCTGATAATAAGATTGTCAAAACAGTAGTTACAAGTCATGTACAATTTTCTACTGGATATAGAATAGATTTGAATAAACTCAGTAAATTTACAAAAAGAAAAAAAATTTTGTTAGTTGTCAATTCTACACAGTCTCTCGGGTCTCTTTATTTTAATGTTGAGGAGCAAGGAGTAGATTTTGCAGTTACCAATGGTCACAAATGGATGTTATCTTCGTTTGGTATTGGAGCAATTTACATTAATAAAAAATATTTAGATAAAGATCAATTAAAACCACCATTCTTTAGTCATTCTGGACAAAAACAAATTGACAACTATGAAAATAATAAAAAAATAGAAATGTCTGAAAATGCAACAAGATTTGAAATTGGAACTCCTCATCTTCAGAATATAGTTTTATTCAATGCTGCTATTAAGTATATTTCCAATATTGGTATAAAGAATATTGAACGTAAAATTTTACAATTAACAGACTATATTATCAAAAAATTGGAATCACTTAATTTTGAGATAATTTCTCCAATAACAAATGAAAATGAAAGATCTGGAATCATTGTTTTTAAATCAAAAAAATTACCTCCTTTAACAATTGTCAAAAGATTAGAAAAAGAAAATATAATTGTATCACAGCGAGGGAAGGGTATAAGAATTTCTCCGCATTTTTATAACAATGAGGTAGATATTGATAAATTGATTTTAATATTAGAAAAAGTATAAGTTTATGGATCGATTAGTGCATTGTAAAGTTGGAATAATGATGACAATTTCGAAGTTTTTAAAATATAAATTAATTAAAGATGTCTAGGAAACATTATCTAAATTAAATGTAATATTGTTTGATAAATATAAAATAGAA
>JALDXL010000314.1:0-2933 GCA_032155045.1 Nitrososphaerales archaeon | reverse complement strand
ATTTTTATTAGTAATAAAAGTTCCAATTTGGCAAATCCTATATAAATTTAAAAATGAAATTATTATAAAAACAGTTTAATCGTCAGAAATATTATTGGCAATATTATTGTGGATTTCGAGAAAATAAATAAATTTTAACTTTTTTCTTTTATTGTTAGTTTTTTTATTTGATTAAACAACAAAATCAGGTTTTTCTTATTTTATCTAACATCTCTTTAAACAGTTCAAAATTTTGTTCCATTAATGGTGTAAGAAAATATATAGAACCATAAATTCCTTTCTCATCTGTAATAATCAATCCATTTCTTATCAAGACATTCAAATGATGAATAACAGTTTTATAATTGAGATTCAGATTTGTAGATATTTGATTAGCATTTGCAGGCATTTCATTAATTAAACTCATAATATTAGCGCGCGTAGATCCTCCCCTAGTACCTGCAAAAAGAAACCAAAGAATTCTTTTAAATCTAGGATTCCAATATATTCCCAATCTTTACGACCCACTTTTTAGAATTCCTCATTTATGGTAGCCATGATCTGTTTGAATGGTCCTGGTTTTTTGTCTGTGAATATA
Organism: Nitrososphaerales archaeon; assembly: GCA_032155045.1. GTDB lineage: Archaea > Thermoproteota > Nitrososphaeria > Nitrososphaerales > Nitrososphaeraceae > TH1177. The sequence continues at coordinate 2,356 of JALDXL010000314.1, read as the reverse complement.
TTACCTGAGCAATGTTGCGTTGAAAACTCGCCTAGCTGTTCCATAATTGGCATGAGTGCATTTCCTTTTCAGTTAACGAGTATTCAATTCTGATTGGAACTTCTGGTATTACTTGTCTTTTGATGATGTCAGAATATTTTAGCTGACACAGTCTCAAAGACAAGGTTTTTGAGTTGATACCATCAACAAATTCAAGAAATTGATTGAACTTGGTTTTCTTGTATAGAAACATGTTTCGCAGAATTAGTATAGTGAATTTCTTGCCGATTATTTGAAGAGTATTGTTTATTGGGCATATCTTTATACCATTTATTTTTAATTTCTGTTGTATTCATAATATATGTTCGTATAATTTACTAATATTTAGATCGGAATAAGATTTTAATTTTTAATACCAAAATGGAAATTTTACAATTTAGATATAGAAATTTATTATTTTTATTAGCAATAAAAGTTCCAATTTGGCAAATCCTATATAAAAGTTTATGGTGAATATGTCATGATTTCTTTTGATGAAGTAGATAGAATAATGCTTTCTATTTTAGGCAAAAATTCTCGTGTTTCTTCATTACAAATTTGCAATACTCTCAGAGAAATGGGATATGAAATTACAGATCGAACAATAAGACAAAGACTGAATAAATTAGAAAAAAAAGATATTATTTTAGGTTATTCTACAATTTTAAATCCATCTATTGCATCTTCTAAAGTAAATAGAATAATATTGGTGAAATTCAAATTTTCAAAGGATTTTGAAACTATATTTGAACGTCTAAATAAATATACCGAAGAATCTTTTTTTTGTATTTATTCATCTCGTATTTTATCTGGGGGTTATGATTGGGTATGTCATTTTGTATTTGATTCTAATGAACAATATGAATTAGAAAGATATAATTTCCTAAGTCAATTTGCAGACATCATATCAGATTTTCGTTCATACGAATCGAAAATGATGAAGGTACATCCATATACTTTATTTGAAGATCATGAAATTGCGGAAAAGAAAATACGTGTCTACAAGACTCTTACTTCTTTAAGAAAACATGAAAATTTGAATGATAAGCTTCAAGAAATTGTAGAAAGCCTCGTAAAATACTTTAATGCAAAATTTGCTCGTGTATGGTTTCTTGATAAAAAGAAGAAAAATTTAGTACTCAGAGTAAGTGCTGGGAAATATAAAAATATCGATGGTGAATTTTCTGTTGTTTCTATTGATTCTCTTAAAATCGGACCTATTGTAAAAACAAAAAAACCTGCAATAACAAATGATGTCATTCATGATTCCCGAATTAGACATCATGATTGGGCAAAAAAAGAAAATTTAAAATCCTTTGCAGGTTATCCCTTAATCTATAAAGATGAAGCCATAGGAGTCCTTGCAATGTTCAGTGAAAAAAAACTTTTACCCGCTGATTTTGAACTTTTGGGAATATTTTGCAATCAAATATCAAAAGAACTAGCAGTATTTTTTGATGCACTTGAATTTTTACCTATAAAGTAATAAACACTCCTTATCTAATGCCATATTGGAATTATATTTGAATTTTTAATTCCGATGTTGATATAGTAAATATTGCTTTTTTTTATACTATGAGAATAAAAAAAATAGTACCACCATTTAATGAGGAAACTGCTCAAAAAAAAGTAAGAATAGCACAGGAACTATGGAATACTTGCAATCCTCATCAGGTTGTACAAGCCTATTCTATAGACTCTATTTGGAGAAATAGAATAGAATTTTTCAAAGGAAGAGATGCTATTCTTAAATTTCTTACTATGAAATGGGAACAAGAATTAGATTATCATCTTATGAAGGAATTATGGTGTTATAATAAGAATCGCATATCAGTAAGATTTGAGTATGAGTGGAGAGATGCTAATAATCCTACTCAATGGATGCGCACTCATGGTAATGAACATTGGGAATTTAATACAGATGGTTTAATATGTAAAAGAGATATGAGTGCCAATGACTATCCAATTAAAAGTGCAGAAAGGAAATATTTATGACCAATTATAATGATAGACATACAAAAAATTTGGCAATTACTAGTAAGTTATAAACTTATTCGCGAGCATACCAACAAAGGGCTTGGAATATGATATGTAATAGAGATCGAAACTAGTATTTAGCTGTTTGATAAAAGTATTCAACTAATGTTTCATATATTAAAAGAATTGAGTTATTGAAAATCCTTGCCATCTAATCTAGTCCACTGATATTGGCAAACAAATTATTATCTGTAATCGACTAAAGCTAAAATAATCAAAAAAATAGATTGTTTTTGTAAAAATTGTTTTTAGGAAATATTAGTAAAAATGAAATATATAAAAATTTGATTATTTAGTAGTA
>JALDXL010000313.1:0-2949 GCA_032155045.1 Nitrososphaerales archaeon | reverse complement strand
TAATATTTCTTATCTAGAAAGACATGTATTCTAAAAAATAAATAATCTACTAATGCAGTAGTTTTGTACTATAACTTTTGCCTTCTTCCATTCATGTTTTAAGTGAAGGGTATCAAACCTAGCTATGACAGCATCAAAATAATCCAGATCTGGAAGTGGTAAACTAAGATCATGTTCTATAACCTTAACCTGAATCGTTAGCAAAATGATTTCGTTCAGCTTTCAGCATAGTTGGAGATACATCTAACGCTACTTTTTCTATATCTGTCTGTTTTTCTTAATTAATCGAACTAGCCTTCCATCCCCTGCACCTAGATCTAATATTCTGTTCGTATCTTTAGGAACGTGTTCAATTAAAACTGCCTCACTTCTGAACGATGCGGAAGACTATCCGAAACATTAAGATACGCAAGAGCGTTTTGTGCATTAGACCACTCTTTTGCAGATTGACTCAATTAGAATTTAATAACATTATGAATTTAGTTGTTCAAATACTTTTCATAAATATATGGATATTGAACTTTTGTCAATGTCTAATTGAAACAACTTCTGATGGTTAATCAATTACAGATTCTACATTTTATATTAAAATATTCGTTGAGTTAAAACAGAACATTTGTTCGGAGAATCGATTTAATCTATAGTCTTGTATGAAACTGCCACTCTTGTTACATGTTTAGCTGCTGTTCTGGTTCCACTTTTATTCAGTTAATATCTAAATATTACTAAAAGGAAAAAAATATTGATGATTTCCAACATATATCTAATTTTATAAGATTATTTTAAGGTAAAATAAACTATCAGAAGAAATAATGATATAGGTCTCAAAGAGATTATGACAAAAATATCATAATAATAATTATACAGTTCAGGATTATGTTTCCATACTTTCAAAACTTGATCTTTATATTATTGCTATTCTTATTATGATTTAAGTTTTTTTATTACCAATTATCTTTCAAATTTTTACTAGTTATATTTAATATCACAGAAATTATTATATGAATAATGATCAATCATATTCATCATGTAGAACCACATATTAAAGAAAGTAATCATATACGAGATATTGTATTTGGATTTGGAGATGGTATAAATACTTCATTAGGAATTGTTGCAGGTGTAGGAGGAGCTTTAATAACAGCTGATGTTGTTATTCTTGCTTCACTAATAGGAATGTTTACTGGAGCAAAAGCAATGGCGGTCCAGAATTATCTTGCTGTAAAGTCTCAACGAGAAATACTAGAGTCAGAAATAAAACGTGAAGAGTTTGAGATACAAAACATGCCAGTTGAAGAAAGAAATGAGATCGAAAATATTTATCGTGCTAAAGGATTCGAAGGAGAACTGCTTGAAAAAATTGTAGAAAAAATAACATCAAATAAAGATGTGTGGCTCAAGACAATGTTGACTGAAGAACTAGGACTTAATCTTGACATTCTTGGCAATCCATTGAAAGGAGCAATTGTTATGTTTGGAGCTTTTCTATTAGGTGGTATCTTACCTATTCTTCCTTATTTTGCAGTTAAGGCTGGAATTATATCTTCAACAACTGCTATTGGAATAGCTATTATCATTAGTGTTCTTTCTTCTTTTATAGTCGGTGCATTAAAGGCTCGTATGGCAAAGAAAAATTTGATTAAGGGAGGAATAGAAATGGCTGGACTTGGAACTGGGATAGCATTAGTAGGGTATGGTATAGGAGCTGAACTTGCAAAAACAGGAATAATAAATATTCAATAAAGACAACTAATATTTAATTTCAATTTATTTATTCAAGTCATTTCTATTATATATTTCAATTTTGATATGTAATAACAGTATTTTTAAAGATATTAGTAAAATTATTGTACAAACCAAAAGTTCGAGCACCGAGATGTGCACTCGTACCATTATCCAAATAGAACTTTTATTACAAGTATAATCAATTTAGAGAAATATATTAAAGATAATTTGTATATTTAGAATAATTAAATATCTTGCAAAATATCAATAAATGATATTTTTCATTAGGTTTCTTTTAATGTGTATATATATTTTGTAATCCATTAAACTTTGTGTTCAAACAAAATGTCAATAAAAAGGAATATTATTGTCTATGTGGAGAATCTTTTTGTTCATTGGAAGAGTTTGATGAACATCTTGATCTAATAATTCAACATTTTATTTAGTAACTCACTAATACTGTGTGTATGATATTTATATCAAAAATCATAGTTTTTTCACTACATTTAATTTATTAATCAGCTAATAGAAAAGAAATTCATAGTTAATCTCATCATTTCAGAATTTAATAAGATTTATGAAAATCTTTGATAGATTTGGAAAATATCTTCAAATAAATAAAAGAAATCAAATTAGAACCGTATAAATATCATTATTAAGAATATTACTATTTTTATTTTTATTTGGTATCTGGATATATTCAAATTTAATAATAATGCTACGTAATCTTTTCTAACTAGATTGATTTATCATGATTAAGACAAAACGTGTATATGATAAACCAGAAGAAGATGATGGATTCAGAATACTAGTTGACAGAATTTGGCCTCGTGGATTAAAGAAAAATGAAAGTAGACTTGATTCATGGTAGAAGGATATATCTCCAAGTACTTCACTAAGAAAATGGTTTAATCATGATCAAAGAAAATGGACTGAATTCAAAAGTCGTTATTACATGGAATTAAACGATAAGCAAGAACTTGTGAAATTATTCTTAAAAAAAACTAAAGGAGGAACGGTAACTCTTCTCTATAGTTCAAAGGATGAAAAATACAATAATGCTATAGCATTAAAAGAATTTCTAGATAACGGATCCTAAATCAATTAAACCAAGGATAATATTTAGTACATAAATAATAATTTATAAACATACGGTTAAATTTATTTAATCTCCGGTTCGATTTCATTTATTACCACATCAAATTCATAGGACAAGTCTCAAAA